>NZ_JBFUFC010000010.1:0-41034 GCF_056403635.1 Microbacterium sp. P2_F9
ATGCCGGGGATGACGCCGAGGTTGATCTCGGGCTGGCCGAACTTCGCGGTGTCGGCGGCGTAGATGATGTCGCACATCATCGCGAGCTCGCACCCGCCGCCGAGCGCGTACCCCGAGACCGCGGCGATGACCGGCGTGCGGACCGCGGCGAACCGCCCCCACGCGCCGAAGTGGTCGCCCATGATCATGTCGAGCCCGGTCTTGGACTCCATCTCCTTGATGTCGGCACCGGCAGCGAAGGCGCGCTCGGAGCCGGTCACGACGATGGCGCCGATGCCCTCGTCGGCGTCGAACGCGGTGGCCGCGACGACGATGTCGTTCATCACCTGCGAGTTGAGGGCGTTGAGCGCCTCGGGACGGTTCAGGGTGATCCAGCCGACGCGCCCGCGCGTCTCGACGATGATCGTCGTGTATTCAGTCATGCGGCCCATCGTTTCATGCGGTCAGGAGCGGAGGAGCTCGCGGCCGATGATCACGCGCATGATCTCGTTCGTGCCCTCGAGGATCTGGTGCACCCGGAGGTCGCGCACGACCTTCTCGATGCCGTAGTCCTGCAGGTAGCCGTAGCCGCCGTGCAGCTGGAGTGCCTCGTTGGCCACCCGGAACCCCGCATCGGTGGCGAAGCGCTTGGCCATCGCGCACTGCATCGCGGCATCCGGCGCCTTCTCGTCCATCGCGATCGCGGCGTCGCGCACAAGCGCCCGCGCCGCGCGCAGCTCGGTCGCCATGTCGGCGAGTGTGAAGACCACGGACTGCCGTTCGGCGAGCGGCTCGCCGAACGTGAACCGCTCCTTGACGTACTGCGTGGCCCGCTCGAGCGCCCACTGCGCACCGCCCAGCGAGCACGCGGCGATGTTGATGCGCCCGCCGTTGAGGCCGGCCATCGCGATCTTGAACCCCTGGCCTTCGGCCCCCAGCAGGCTCGTCGCCGGCACCCGCACCTCGTCGAGGATCACCTGCCGCGTCGGCTGGGCGTTCCACCCCATCTTCCGCTCGTTCGCGCCGAACGAGAGGCCCGGCGCATCGTCCGGCACGAGGAAGGCGCTGATTCCGCGCGCCCCTGGTTCACCCGTGCGCGCCATCACGACATAGACGGATGCCTCGCCCCCACCGGAGATGAACTGCTTGACGCCCGTCAGCACGTAGTCGTCGCCCGACCGGATCGCGGTCGTGGCGATGGCCGCGGCATCCGATCCCGCCCCAGGCTCGGTGAGGCAGTAGGCGCCGAAGTCGTTCATCGCGGTGAGCCGCGGCAGCCACTCGTGCCGCTGCGCATCGCTGCCGTGGGAGTCGATCATCCACGCGACCATGTTGTGGATCGAGATGTAGGCGGCGATGGACGGGTCGGCCTTCGCGAGCTCCTCGATGACCTGCACCACGACCGACCGCGGCAGAGCCGACCCGCCGATGTCTTCGCGGACGTACAGCCCGCCGAGCCCGAGTTCGCCGCCGCGCTGCAGGACCTCGCGGGGGAAGTGCTTCTCGGCGTCCCACTCGATCGCGTGCGGCGCGAGCTCGGACTGCGCGAAGTCGCGCACCGCCTCGAGGATCGCGTCACGCTCGTCGGCGGTCAGTTGTGGAGCGGATGCCTCGGCTACCGCGGACTCCGGGGTCATTGTGTGGTCCTCTCGCCAGACGTCGATGTCAGGCTGATCAGTTTACATGGACATCCTACTATTTTGTCGGGACTCCATGGATCAGGCTCTTTCCGAAATGTTCACCCGGACGACACCTTTCGCGGGTAGACCAGAAGCGACCCCGCGGAGATGCTGATCCCCAGAGCGTCTCCGCCCCGCGCCGGCTACGGCGCATGGCCCGCCCTCGCAGTGGCGGGTGCGTGAGTCCCGGACGACTTCGGGTGTCGTCCGGGACTCACCCTTCTCTGCCGCCCTTCCGCTCGGCGTGCACGCCTGGGATCCCGTGGCGCGCGGGGGCCGTTCCCCTGAGGCCCGCTCGCCCGGCGGAACGGGGCCTTATCCTCGATTCRGTGCGCATCGATGCGCGGCGATGGAGGGGACGGACGGCCTGTTCACGATCCTCCGCATGCGCCAGCGTGCCAGCCTGTTCATCGGCCTCTTCATGGTCGGTGCGATCATCACCGGCGTCTGCGCCGGAGTAGTCGGCTTCCTGTCGTCTTCGGCGACGACGGGTGTGCGCGGTGCGCTGGCAGCGACTCCTGCGACCGACCTCTCCCTGGGCATCACGATGCCGCTGGCGCCCGATGCCGCCGAGCAGGCGCGCGTGACCGCCCAGACCCTGCGCAACGTCTTCCATGACGGAGCCCGCGCGATTCCGATCTCGATCGAATCGACTGTGCAGAGCGTGATCGCGCTCGAGGATCCGGGTGCCGATTCGGGCGCCGCCACCCGGCGCGCCGGTGTCGCGACCGCGTCTCATCTGGACTCCGACGCGCAGATCGCGGCCGGTCGATGGGGCTCGGATCCGGGCGAGGCGACACTGCAGGCGGATGCCGCTGCCGCACTGGGAGTGGTCCCCGGCGACACGCTGTCGATCGAAGGACGCGAGGTCACCGTCGTCGGCACGTGGCGGCTGGCCGATGCGAACGACGCCCGCTGGATGGCCGACGAGTTGTGGACAACGGGAGCCGATGGCAGCACCGTAGGCCCGATCATCATCGATCCGTCCCTCTGGAGCACGCTCAACGCCGAGCCCTGGGTCAACTGGACGATCATCCCCGACGCGGGACGCCTGCAGGCCACCGACCTGGCGGCGATCGATGAGGCGTGGGACGAGACATCCGCCGCCCTGAAGGCTGCGGGTCTTCAGACCGGCGTCCGGTCCGGCCGGTTCCTCGCCTCAGCGGGTGAGCTCGGCACACGACTCGCCGCGCTTCAGACCGCGATCCCCCTCGCCCTCGTCACCCTCGCCGCGATCGCGGCGCTCACCCTCTGGGAACTCGCCGGCCTCACCACCCGCACCAGGGCGACCGAGACGGCGCTGCTGTGGTCACGGGGCGCGACGACCGCATCGCTCTCCGTGCGCGCCGGCGCCGAAGCCGCGGTGGTGACCGCGATCGGGTCGGCGGTGGGCGTGTCGGTCGCCGCGCTGCTGCAGTGGAATGCCGGAGGGACGGATGCCGCGGCATCCGCTCTCGCCTCCGGCTGGTGGGCAGCCGCCGCCGTGATCGCGGTGACGGCGCTGGCCTTCGCGGTCCGCGCGGCGCGCACCGCGGGTCCGGCGCGGGCAGCCGATCGTGCGGGTCGCGCGCGCAGGTTCGCCGGTGCGGGCGGGGTCGTGCTCCTCGTCATCGCGGCGGGACTCTCGACCTGGCAGCTGCTCACGTACGGGCCGATCACCGGGACGGGCATCGGCGGCACGAGCGTTGACCCGATCACGGTCGTCGCGCCGGCCCTCATCCTCGCGAGCGGAGTGCTCCTCGGCCTCTACGCATTCCCGCTGCTCGCGGGCGCGGCCGAGCGCACGGCGACGCGCACGACCGGTATGGCACTCGCCGTGCGCGGCGTGTCCCGCCGCATCGGAGCAGCGGCTGCGGCCATCGTCATGATCGGGCTCGCGGCGGGGCAGCTGATCGTCGCGGCGGGGTACAGCGCGACGTGGTCCGCGGCATTCACCCAGACGCAGGAGCTGGAGGCGGGGACCGCGCTGCGTCTCGCGGCCGGTTTCGACGGGGTCGCGGAAGCTGACCTCGATCGTGCGGCGGCGGCGACGGATGTCGTCGGGCTCGCCCCCGTGCACGTCGTGTCGTTCAGCATCGGCGGAGACCGCGCGAGCCTGGTGGGTGTCGCCCCGGCGGCGATCGCCGACCTGATGGCGGACGGACGGGGCCTCATCGACCCCGTCGCCGTGTCGGTCGCGATCCCCTCGCCGTCGGCCGCGATCCTTCCCGACGGGGCGACCACGGTCAGCGTCGACGTGGGGTCGTCACCGGCCATCGCCGAGTCCGTCTGGCTCACGGACGCGTGGGGTCGGCTCGAGAAGCTGACCCTCACCACGTCGACACCAGGAGTCGCCACCGCCGTGCTCCCGTCCGAGGACCGGACACCGTGGCGGCTGGCCGCGATCGATCTCGCGCCGACCGGCGACGATGCCGCAGCCACGACCGACGAATCCCTCATTGCCGTGGAATCGGTCACAACCGACGCGGGGGCGGTGAGTCCGGTGCCCTCGACCCTGGCCGCCTTCCGCGACGGGGGCGCTCTCATGTCGCGGGCCGAAATCGCCGCCAAGGGTCTGCTGCGCGGCAGCGGCGCGGTGCTGCGCCTGCTCCCTGCGGCGGGTGTCAGCCCGATCGCGATCTCGGAGACGCTCGCCGAGCGCATCGGGGCCGAGATCGGGTCGTCGATCGCGATCACCGTTCCGCCCGCCACGATCCCCCTGCAGACCGTCGTAGCGGCGATCACCCCGGCGATCCCGGGCAGCCATGACCCGTCAGCGGTCATGATCGACGGCTCGGTGATCGATGCCGAGGCGCTCCGGACCGCTGTCGGTCCCGAGCCCGCCGCGACCGTGTGGGTGGGATCGACCCGTGCGAGCGAGAGCGCGGAGTCGCTGCGCGCGCTGCTGCCCGCGTCCGTCCGGGTCCGCGAACTCGGTGCGGAGCCCGATCTGCCGATGCTCGCCGCCGGGGCGACGGCGCTGTGGCTCGCGGCCGGCGCCGGCTCGGTGCTCGCGATCGCGGGTCTCGTCGCCGTATGCGCCGGCCAGCAGCGCGAGCGACGACACGAGATCGCGGTGCTCCGGGCAGTCGGGCTCTCTTCGGGCCAGCAGGGCGGGGTGCGACGAGGCGAACTCGCCCTCATCACCGGCTGGGGGGCGATCTGCGGGGTGGCCGCCGGAACCGTGACGCTCCTCGTCGTCGTGGCAACTCTGGCCCGCGCCGCGATCCCCGGTGCGTACCCGAACATCCTGACGCCAGTGCAGTGGGATCCCGTCACAGGTGCCACCGCCCTAGGTGCGCTCCTGATCGCGGTGACGGTGGTCATAGCGATCGCGGGAGTGCTCACGGAACGAAGTGCCCGGTCGCTCACGCTCCAGGAAGCCGAAGGATGAGCCGGGAGCGCCGTGGTGCGTGGGGGCTGCTGACCCGGCAGGCCGCGACCGACCTGCCCCTCGCCGTGATCGTCGCGGCCGTGGTCGCGGTGGGCTCGCTGCTCGTGACCGTCGGCCCCGGCGCGCTCGCTCAGGTGGCCGACCGCGAAGTGCGGCACACGCTGACCGAATACTCCGCACTCCGCCATGACCTCACCGCTTCGGCGCCGTTCAGCTACCCGAGCGGGCGCGCCGAGGTGACCTCCGATCCGGAGCGCGACTTCACGGCGATCACCACGACAGTCGAGGGCGTCGGACACGGTCTGAGCGAACCGCTCGCCTCCCTCCTCGGCGCGCCGCAATGGGCGGCGATGTCTACGCGTGAGTTCGCGACGGTGCGGGATGACCGGGACCTGACCGCCGCACCGGTGCTCGGTCTGGTGGCGGCTCCGCAGTGGCGCGAGCTCATCACCTTTGTCGAGGGTGTCGCGCCGACGCCGGGGGCGGCAGCCGAAAGCGAAGAGGGCGAGCCGTCGTCGCATACCCCGGTTGAAATCGCACTGTCGGTCGCCGCCGCCCGTCAGGTCGGGCTGGTCGTCGGCGATGTCATCGACACCGACACTGCCACGTATGCGGTCTCCGGCCTGTACGAACCCGCCGATCCGGGCGACCCGTTCTGGGGGCATCTGTCGCTCCTGCAGAGCCCGGCGCCGGGCCGCGGCGACGATGGAAGGCCGAGCTACTCCCTCGACGCGCTGATCGCTCCCGCATCGACGGCCGCCCTCCCGCAGCGGTTCAAGATCGCACGCCTCGAGGCGTGGTACCCGGTGCTGATCGACGAGGTCGCGTTCGCCGACCTGCCGGTCATCGCGGAGCAGATCCGTCAGCTCAGCTCCCAGAGCATCCTGCTGCCCTCGAACGAGACGCTGCTGTTCACGCCACGGCTCGCATTGGATCTCGACCAGGTCACCGCGCGGGTCACGGTGACCACGGCGCTGCTGGCGCTGCTCCTCGCCGGTCCGCTCGGAGTGATGCTCGCGGTGCTCGCACTGGCCGCGGGTTCGATCGCCGACCGCCGTTCGACCGCGCTGGCTCTCGCTCGGGCTCGCGGCGCCAGCGGACTGCAGCTGCGCACGGCGATGATGGTCGAGGGCGCGGTGCTCGCCGTCCCCGCGGCCGCGCTCGGGGCTGCCGCCGCATTCGCGGCGACGGGCGGCCGGACGACCATGCTCGATCTCTGGCCCGCGGTGCTCGTCGCCGCGACGCCGCCCCTCCTGTTCGCCCTCGCGGTGCCCGCGGCCGCCGACCGGCCTCGCCGCCGGACGAGCATCCGGTGGGTCGTCGAGGTGCTCGTCACCGGCCTGGCCGCCGCATCCGTCTTCCTGCTGTTCCGTCGCGGCGTCGCGCCTGCCGGCGCGGGGATCGATCCCCTCGTCGCCGCCGCGCCCCTTCTCATCGCGGCTGCCGTCACGGTGGGGGTGCTGAGGGCCTACCCGTGGCTCATGGCGGCGGCCCAGCGCGCGGCCAGCCGAGCCCGCGGGGCCGTTGGACTGGTGGGCTCGGCACACGCCGTGCGCGCGCCGTCCCTCGGCTTCGCCGCGGCGTTCGCGCTGATCGTCGGCGTCTCGATCGCCGTCTTCTCGGCCGGAGTGGCGGCCTCACTCGCCGATGCGCTCGCCGCCGAGCCCGTGCCCGGCGGYGACGCGCCCGCACTCAGCGCCGGGCACCCGCTCGTCGTCGCAGTCTTCGCGGTCCTCGCCGCGGCCGCCGCACTGCCGCTGCTCTTCTGCATCGTCGCGATCGTGCTGGCCGTGATCGCCGCCGCGCGAACCCGCAGCCGGACGGTCGGGGTGCTGCGGGTGCTGGGATTCTCGGCCAGCCAGGTGCGTGGCCTCGTGGCATGGGAGATCGTGCCCGTGGTCGTCGTCGCGATCGTCGCAGGCGTCGCGCTCGGGGTCGCGGAGGTGTTCGTGCTCAGCGCCGCCCTGGACCTGACGTCGATCGTCGGCGCCAGGAGCTCACCGGCGGCGCGCGTGGACGCGCCCGTCACGGCGGCCATCGCGCTCGCCTTCGCGGCCGCGACCGCCGTTGCCGCGGCGATCGCCACCAGGGTCGCGCGCCGACGATCGCCCGGGTACCGGATCAGGATGGGAGCCGAATGACCTCTCAGATCAGTTGTGTCGACCTCGTGCGGATCTTCTCCGCGCAGGGCGTCGAGGTGCAGGCCCTGCAGGGGCTCAATCTCGAGATCGAGGCGGGCGAACTGACCGCAATCGTCGGTGCGTCGGGCTCGGGCAAGTCGACGCTCCTCACGATCCTGTCGGGGCTCGACACCCCGACAGCAGGGTCGGCCACGGTCGACGGCCACGATCTGCTGTCGATGCGCGGGGCTGAGCGCACACGCTATCGGCGGGAGACCGTCGGGTTCGTCTTCCAGCAGACCGAGCGCAATCTGCTGCCGTTCCTCACCGCCTCCGAGAACATCACGATGGCTCTCACCGTGGCCCGCTCGCCTCGCTCGCTCCGCGCCGCACGGGTCGATGGCATGCTCGAGGTGCTCGGCCTCACCGCGCTGCGCGACCGCACCCCGGGTGAGCTCTCCGGAGGCCAGCGGCAGCGGGTCGCGATCGCCGTCGCCCTGGCCAACGCACCCCGGGTGCTGCTCGCAGACGAGCCGACGGGTGAGCTCGACGAAGCGGCATCCGCTCAGATCCTCGAGCTGCTCCGCGAGATCAATGAGCGGCTCGGCGTGACGGTGCTCATCGTCACGCACGACGAGGCGGTCTCCGGCCATGTGCGCCGGACGATCCAGATCCGCGACGGTCGCACCTCGACCGAGGTGCTGCGCTCGGTGCGCACCGACCACGAGGGCGTGCAGCAGCACATCGCCCGGGAGTACGCGGTGCTCGACCGCGTCGGGCGCCTGCAGCTGCCCCAGGAGTATCTGACCCACCTCGCCCTGCGAAACCTGGTGCGTCTCGAACTCGAGACCGATCACGTGCAGGTGCATCCGACGGGCGAAGCCGAGGACGACGCATGACCGACGACAGGGCCGTGCTGCGCAGCGCCGGCGTGACCAAGACCTACGGCAGCGCGCCGAACGAGGTGCACGCGGTCGCCGACGTCTCGGTCGAGCTGCACGCGGGCGAGCTCCTCATGCTGCGCGGGCCGTCCGGTTCGGGCAAGACGACGCTCCTCAACATCCTGGGCGGGCTGGATGCCCCGACCAGCGGGCGCGTGTGGCTGCGAGACAGCGAACTCACGGCGACACCGGAGAGCGAGCTGGTCGAGCTGCGCCGGCGCGACCTCGGCTTCGTGTTCCAGTCCTTCGCGCTGCTGCCGATGCTCACCGCCGCCGAGAACGTGGAGGTGCCGCTGCGGCTGATCGGCACGCCGGTCGCCGAGCGCACCGCTCGGGTGCGGGAGCTGCTCGAGAGCGTGGGGCTGTCCAAGCACGGGGCACAGCGCCCCGACGAGCTCTCGGGCGGACAGCGCCAGCGGGTCGGCATCGCACGCGCCCTCGCCAACCGGCCCGCCGTGCTGATCGCCGATGAGCCGACCGGTCAGCTCGACTCCCGCACCGGGGCGGCGATGATGGACCTCATCGCCGCACTCGTGCACGAGCACGAGGTCGCGGCGATCGTGACGACCCACGACCCGAAGCTGCTCGGCCGCGCCGATCGCCTGCTCGAGATCGCCGATGGTCGGCTGACCTAGGCGTGATGCCTCGCCGCCATCGATCCCGGCAGGTGAGGCAGGCGCTCAGAGCCGCTCGATGATCGTGGCGTTGGCCATGCCGCCGCCCTCGCACACGGTCTGCAGCCCGTAGCGACCGCCGGTCGCCTCGAGGTGCGCAAGCAGCGTGCCGAGGAGGCGCGTGCCCGAAGCGCCCACGGCGTGGCCGAGCGCGATCGCCCCACCCCAGGGGTTGAGCTTCGCCGGATCGGCCCCGAGCTCCTTCGCCCAGGCGAGCGGCACCGACGCGAACGCCTCGTTGACCTCGTACGCGTCGATCTCGTCGAGCGAGAGTCCGCTGCGCTCGAGGATGCGGCGCGTGGCCGGGATGGGCCCGGTGAGCATGAACAGGGGGTCGTCGCCGACGACGGCGAAGGAGTGGAACCGCGCGCGGGGGGTGAGGCCCAGCTGGAGCGCGCGCTCCTCGCTCATGATCAGAACAGCGGATGCCGCGTCCGTGAGCGGCGACGAACTGCCCGCGGTGATGTTCCACTCCAGATCGGGGAAGCGCGCGGCGACCTCGTCGGTGTGGAACGGAGAGCGAAGTCTGGCGAGCCCGTCGGCGGTCGTCGCTGGCCGCACGGTCTCATCGGTCGAGACGGTTCCGTGCGCAGTCTGGACGGGCACCACCTGGGAGGTGAATCGGCCATGGGCCCAGGCATCCGCCGCCCGTCGATGGGATTCGGCGGAGAATTCGTCGAGCTCCCGCCGCGAGAGGCCCCACCTGTGCGCGATGAGCTCGGCTGAGACACCCTGATTGACCGGGCCTTCGGGGTAGCGGGCGGCGAGGCCAGGTGCGAATGTTCCGCCCGTGCCCGACGAGCCGAGGGGGACGCGGCTCATCGACTCGACGCCGGCCGCGATCACGATGTCGTACGCGCCCGCGATGACCCCCTGCGCGGCGAAGTGCGCCGCCTGCTGGCTCGAGCCGCATTGCCGGTCGATCGTCGTGGCCGGCACGGACTCGTCGAACCCCGCCGCGAGTACGGCCTGCCGGCCGATGTTCATCGACTGGTCGGCCACCTGGCTGACGCAGCCCATCAGCACGTCGTCGATCTGGCGCGACTCGAGGCCGTTGCGCTCGAGCACCGCGCGCAGCACCACGGCAGCGAGATCGACGGGGTGCTCGCCGGAGAGCGCTCCGCCCGGCTTTCCACGCCCCGACGGGGTGCGGACGACATCGACGATGACAGCGGTCGTGCTCATGTTCTCTTCCCTCTGCTCAGGGCGACCGTCGGGGATCAGACGTCGGCCGACTCCGCCGGACGGGTCGTGATCGACGCGGTGACGGCATCCGGAACGTAGCCCTCGATGTGCCGCTCATCCGGGCCGTTGTAGGCCGACAGCGGGCGGATGAGCGCGTTGGATGCCGCCTGCTCCATGATGTGCGCCGTCCACCCTGTGACCCGCGCCGCGACGAACAGGGGCGTGAAGGTCAAGGTGTCGAAGCCGATCAGGTGGTACGCCGGTCCCGACGGGTAGTCGAGGTTCGGGTAGATCCCCTTGCGGGCGACGAACTCGGACTCCAGCTCCTCGTACAGGGCGGCGAGATCGTCGGCGTCGTAGTGCTCCACCAGAGTGTCGAGCGCGGCCTTCATCGTCGGCACGCGCGAGTCGCCGTGCTTGTAGACGCGGTGACCGAAGCCCATCACCTTGCGCTTCTCGGCGATGGCGGCGTCCAGCCAGGGCTTGACGTTCTCCGCCGACCCGATCTCGTCGAAGATGTGCATGACGGCCTCGTTCGCACCACCGTGCAGCGGACCCTTGAGCGCGCCGATCGCACCGACGACGGCGGAGTAGAGGTCGGCGATCGTCGAGGTGATCACGCGGGCCGTGAAGGTGGACGCGTTGAAGGAGTGCTCGGCGTACATGATCATCGACACGTTGAACGCTGCGGCGACGACGGGGTCGGGCTCCTCGCCGAACGTCATCCAGAGGAAGTTGTGCGAGTAGTCCAGATCCGCGCGCGGCTCGACGAGCTCCTGGCCGCGCCGACGCCGCTGATCGTAGGCGACCATGGCCGGCAGCTTCGCGAACAGGCGCCGCGACTTGCCGAGGTCGGACTCGCGCGAGGTGTCGTACGCAGCGGGATCGGATGCCCCGACCACCGAGACGGCCGTGCGCAGGACATCCATCGGATGGGCGTCGAGCGGCAGCAGGTCGATCGTCTGCTTGATCGCGTCGTCGAGGGCTCGGTGGGCGCGCTCCTCGGCCGTGAACTCCGCGAGCTGCTCGTCGGTGGGAAGCTCGCCGTACCAGAGCAGGTACGCGACGGCCTCGAACGACTGCGTCGCGGCCAGCTCCTGCACGGGGTAGCCCCGGTACAGCAGCGAGTTCGTGTCGGGGTTGACCTTGCTGACGGCCGTGTAGTCGGCGTAGACGCCGACGAGGCCCTTCTTGATGTCGGTCGGTTCGGTCATGCTGGCGCTCCTCAGTGCTGAATCTGGAAGTTGAACACCGAAGTGTCGAAGTGGTTGTAGGCCTCGTAGTCGATCAAGTCGTAGAGCTCGGCGCGGTGCTGCATCTCGCCGAGCTTCGAGGTGAGATGACCCTCTTCGAGGAGCGTATCGAGACCTCGGCCGGCGGCGCCCATCGCGATGCGCAGGAGTGACACCGGCCAGATGACGATATTGACCCCCGCGCCCTGCAGCTGGGCCGAGGAGAACAGCTCGCTCTTTCCGAACTCGGTCATGTTCGCGAGGATCGGCACGTCCAGCGCCGTCCGCATCGCCTCGAACTCGCGGAGGTCCCGCATCGCCTCGGGGAAGATCGCATCGGCCCCGGCATCCACGAGCGCCTTCGCGCGGTCGATCGCGGAATCCAATCCTTCAACGGCGCGGATGTCGGTCCGCGCCATGATCAGGAAGTTCGGGTCGCGGCGGGCATCGGCGGCGGCGCGGATGCGCTTGACCGCGGTGTCCTCGTCGACGACGGACTTGCCGTCGAGGTGGCCGCAGCGCTTCGGGTTGATCTGGTCCTCGATGTGGGTGCCGGCAAGGCCCGCGTCCTCGAGGGTCTGGATGGTGCGGGCGACGTTCATGGGCTCGCCGAACCCGGTGTCGGCGTCGATGATCGCCGGAAGCTCGGTCATGCGGGCGATCTGCTGCCCGCGGCCGGCGACCTCGGTGAGCGTGGTGAGGCCGATGTCAGGCAGGCCGAGGTCGGCACTCAGCACCGCTCCCGAGATGTAGACGCCCTCGAACCCCTTCTGCTCGATGAGCCGGGCGGAGAGCGGATTGAACGCGCCGGGGAAGCGGAGGAGCTCACCGGAGGCGAGAAGCTCCCGGAACAGGCGCCGCTTCTCCGCCGCGGGGGTCTGTGCGTAAAGCATCAGAACAGCCCCTTCGGGGCGGGGGCACCGGCCAGGACGCCGATGGCGGCGACGATCGTGAGCTCGCTGACCTCGTCCACCGTCAGCTCGGGCAGGCGCTGGACGAGGGCGAGGAACCGCTCGATCTCGGCGGCCTCGAGCACCGGCTCGGCGAGCAGCCGGAACTTGCGGATGTAGTCCTCGCGGGCGAACGGCCGGGCGCCGAGCGGGTGCGCATCGGCGACCGCGATCTCGTCGATGATCGTCTCGCCGTTCGTGAGGGTGATCTCGACCCGCCCGCCGAACGCCTTCTCGTCGGGGTCGTCGGAGTGGTAGCGGCGCGTCCATTCGGCATCCTCGGCGGTCGTCACCTTGTGCCACAGCTCGACGGTGTCGGGCCGCGCGGCGCGCTCCGGCGTGTACGAGTCGACGTGGTGCCAGGCACCGTCCTGCAGGGCGACCGTGAAGATGTACGGGATCGAGTGGTCGAGCGTCTCGCGGGATGCCGTCGGGTCGTACTTCTGCGGGTCGCCTGCGCCCGACCCGATGACGTAGTGGGTGTGATGGCTCGTGTGCAGGACGATCGACTCGATGTTCGCCGGGTCGGCCAGCTCCGGGTTCGAGCCGTGGAGCTTGCGCGCCAGGTCGATCCAGGCCTGCGCCTGGTACTCGGCCGAGTGCTCCTTCGTGTACGAGTCGAGGATCGCGCGCTTGGGTTCGCCCGGCTCCGGCAGCGGCACCTCGTACGCGGCATCCGGTCCATCCAGCAGCCACGCGATGACGCCGTCCTCGCCTTCGTAGATCGGGCTCGGCGAGGTCTCGCCGCGCATCGCGCGGTCGACGGCCTCGACCGCCATCTTGCCGGCGAAGGCCGGAGCGTGCGCCTTCCACGTCGAGATCTCGCCCTTGCGGGACTGCCGCGTGGCGGTGGTGGTGTGCAGCGCCTGGCCGACGGCCTGGTAGATCGTCTCGACGTCGAGCCCGAGGAGCGTGCCGATGCCGGCGGCGGCCGAGGGGCCGAGGTGGGCGACGTGKTCGATCTTGTGCTTGTGCAGGCAGATCGCGCRCACCAGGTCCATCTGGATCTCGTACCCGGTGGCGATGCCGCGGACGAGCGCCGCACCGTCGGCTCCGACGTGCTGGGCGACAGCGAGGATCGGCGGGATGTTGTCGCCGGGGTGCGAGTACTCGGCGGCGAGGAAGGTGTCGTGGTAGTCGAGTTCGCGCACGGCGACGCCGTTCGCCCATGCCGCCCACTCCGGGCTGGTGTGCCGCTCGATGGGGCAGCCGAACACGGTCGACCCACGGCCGCCGATCGACACCGCGTGGTCGAGCGCCTGCTGGCGGGCTGCGCTCACCGGCGCGCGGGTGAGGGATGCCGCGGCGACGGCGGCGTTGTCGATGACCCGGTTGATGATCATGTCGACGACCTCGGGCTGCACCTCGACCGGGTCGGCTGCGACCTCGGCGATGTGCCAGGCCAGCTGTCCTTCGCGCTCGAGGTTCTCGTCGCTGCGGTGCACGCGGGTGTGGTGGATGACGGTCATGCTGCTCCTCGGACTCTGTTGCCGGTGTTCGTGCCGGTGGCGGCTGCCGGGGCACCCTCGACCGAGTCGAGGATGTTCGTCAGCGCGTTGTGCAGGTGGACATGGGTGGCGTGCGCGGCCAGATCGGCGTCGCGCGCCGCGATCGCCGACGCGATCA
Organism: Microbacterium sp. P2_F9; assembly: GCF_056403635.1. Taxonomy (NCBI): domain Bacteria; kingdom Bacillati; phylum Actinomycetota; class Actinomycetes; order Micrococcales; family Microbacteriaceae; genus Microbacterium; species Microbacterium sp. P2_F9. Next base: position 13,760 of record NZ_JBFUFC010000010.1, read on the forward strand.
GCCGGTGTTCGGCGACGGATGCCGCGAGCCGGCCGGGATTATCGCGCGCGAGCCGGCGCACCCGCACGAGATGGGTGCGGATCGTGCGCAGCGCAGCGGTGAGGTAGTCGTTGGCGACGGCGGCGTCGAGGGTTGCGTCGAACCGCGCGATCAGGTCGTAGTACTCGTCGGTCGCGGTGTCGCCGTCGAGGATCTCCGCCGTGAACTCGGCGGCGAGCGCCGCGAAGGTCGCGGGGTCTCCGCGTTCGGCGGCGAGCCGCGCCACCGTCTCCTCGAGCGCGCGGCGAGCCTCGAAGAGCTCCCGGATGTCRTCCGCGTCTACGTCGCTCACCACGGTCACACGCGGCGACTGCTGGACGACGAGCCCGTCCGCGGCCAGCCGGCCGATCGCCTCGCGCAGCGGTGTGCGGCTGACGCCGAGGCGCATCGCCTGCTCGACTTCGCCCAGGACTGTGCCAGGGGCAAGGTTTCCGGACTGGATCTCATCGAGAAGAGTGCCGTAGGCGCGATCGCTTGCTCGCATCCGACTCACCTCCTTGAGATTTACTTCCTGATTGTATACATAGATGCACCCTGCCAGCTGATTACGCGTCACTTCGCAGGTAAGCGTATACATACCCGATCCTCCCCGGCCTCGAAGCGTGCGGGTGAATTCACGTTCTTTGCTCTATTCACAAATTCATGAAATGGGCGTACGCTCGCGCGCATGGCTACCGTCATTCACACCAAAGGGCTCGTCAAGCGCTACGGAAAGGTCCGCGCACTCGACGGGCTCGACCTCGACGTCGAAGCCGGGCAGATCCACGGCTTCCTCGGCCCGAACGGCGCGGGGAAGTCCACCACCATCCGCGTGCTGCTCGGGCTCGCCCGCGCCACCTCAGGGGAGGCGACCGTCTTCGGCGGCGACCCGTGGCGCGACGCCGTCTCACTGCATCGCCGCATCGCCTCGGTGCCCGGCGATGTCAGCCTCTGGCCGAATCTCTCAGGCGGGGAGGCGATCGACCTTCTCGCGCGGCTGCGCGGCGCCCCTCGGCGCGATGCCGGCTACAAGGCCGAGAAGGAACGCCTCATGCACGAGTTCCAGTTCGACCCGCGCAAGAAAGGTCGCGCCTACTCGAAGGGCAACCGGCAGAAGGTCGCCCTGATCTCGGCACTGTCGGTGCCCGCCGACCTGTACGTCTTCGACGAGCCGACGAGCGGCCTCGACCCGCTCATGGAGGTCGTCTTCCGCGCGGAGATCGACCGGCTCCGCGCGGCGGGGGCCACCGTGCTGCTCTCCAGCCACATCCTGTCCGAGGTCGAGCTGCTGTGCGACCGGGTGAGCATCATCCGCGCAGGCAAGATCGTCGAGTCCGGGACGCTCGCAGAGCTGCGCCACCTCACCCGCACCGAGGTCTCGTTCGACGCCACCACGTCGCCGGATGCCATCGCCGGGGCCCACGACGTGACCGTGTCTGAGGGCCGGGCTCGGTTCACCGTCGACAGCGACGCCGTGAACGGCATCCTCCCCGTCCTCGCGCAGCGAAACGTCGAGGGTCTCCGGATCGAACCGCCCTCGCTCGAGGAGCTGTTCCTCCGGCACTATGGCGACGATCTGACGGCGCTCGACGCTTCGACAGGCTCAGCGACCGGATCGCGGCGATGAACGGCCTCCTGCCGCTGCTGCGGCAGCGGATGCGGCGCGACTGGAAGCAGCTGCTGATCTGGACCATCGGCACGGGGTTTTTCGCGTACGCCGCGTACGCCGGGGTCTCGCAGTCCTATGGCGAGCTGCAGGAACGCCAAGCACTTCTCGTGACGGTGATGGCGAACCCCGTCATCCTGCTCTTCCGCGGTCTGCCTTCGGGCGCCGAGCAGGGCCAGCTCATGGTCTTCCTGATCTTCCCCTGGCTGGCGATGCTCGCAGCCTTCATGAGCACCTTCCTCGCCGTGCGGCACACGCGCATGGACGAGGAGCAGGGGCGCGCGGAGCTGGTCTCCGCGACACCCGCCGGTCGCACGACCCCCGTGGTGGCGACCCTGATCCATGGGCTCATCGCGAACTTCCTCCTCGCCGCATTCACGACGCTCGGGTTCCTCGCGACCGGACTCGAAATGACCGAGGCGAACATCGCCGGTGCGAAAGTCGCCGGCTTCGCCGTCGGGGCTGTCGGCGTCGCCTTCCTCGGCATCGGACTCATCGCCGGCCAGATCATGCGCACGTCGCGCGGCGCCAACTCGCTCGCGGTGTGGACGCTCGTCATCACCTTCCTGTTGTGCGGCATCGGCAATGCGCTCGGCACGCCGAGCGACGACCTGCAGCGGATGGAGAGCTCGTGGCTGACGTGGCTCTCGCCCTTCGGCTGGGGCGAGAACACCCGCGCCTACGCCGACAACAACCTTTGGCCCGGCGTCCTCGCCCTCGTCTTCGGACTCGTCCTCGCCGGCGTCGCCATCGCGCTCCAGTCGGTGCGTGATCTCGGAGAGGGATTCGTCCCCGAGCGGCTCGGGCGCGCGGAGGCGGGACCACTGCTGTCGACCCCGACCGGGCTCGTCTGGCGCCTGACCTGGGGCACGATCCTCGGCTGGACGATCGGCGGGCTGCTCACCGGGATGCTCTCGACCTCGCTCGCGTCGGTCGTCGACCAGGTCAGCGGCGACAACCCCGCGATCGTGAACATCCTGGAGAAGATCGGGGGCAGCGACGGCAGCCTCGAGCAGGCGACCGTCTCGGTCTTCTTTCTGATGCTCGGGATCTTCGCCGCCTGCGCCGCGGTGCAGATCGTGATCCGCGCCCGTCAGGAAGAGGCGCACGGCACAGCAGAACCAGTGCTGTCCGCGGCCGTCGGTCGCGTGCGCTGGCTGGTCGACTACCTCGTTGTGGCCTTCATCGCGATGGTCCTCGTCGTCGTGGCAGGTGTGGTCGGCGCCACGCTCGGCTTGGCCTCGGTGGACGGTGGCTCGGATCTGATGGAGACCATCCTGGTCACCGCCTTCGGGCAGCTGGCCGCGGCATCCGTCTTCCTCGTCCTGACGGCGCTGGTCTTCGTCCTGGCTCCCCGGGCGACCATCGCGGTGGGATGGACGCTCATCGCGGTCGGTGCGATCTTCGGACTGTTCGGCCCCCTGTTCGGGTTCCCGGATTGGATGGCGAAGCTCTCGCCGCTCGAAGCGGCACCGAAGGTGACGATGGACGGCGTCGAACTCAACGGACTGTGGTGGCTCATCGCCGTCGTGGTCGTCGTCGGGGCGGGGGCGATCGCGCTCATGCGCCGGCGCGAACTGGCGACGGGCGGATAAGGACGATGACCGACCCGACCGCCCCGACCTACCCGGGGGCCGAGGCCGCTGAGCGCGCCGCCGCGATGCTGACCGCGGCGGGAATGCCACGGATGGCGTCGCGCGTCATGATGGCCCTCGTCGGCTCCCCCGATGAGGGCTATTCGGCCGCTGAGCTCGCAGACCGGCTCGGGGTTTCAGCCGCGGCCGTATCGGGGGCGGTGCGGTACCTGCAGACGCTCCGCATCGTGCACCGGCTCTCGCGCGCGGGCGATCGCCGCGACCGCTACGACCTCATCGACGACGGCTGGCACACGGTGGTCTCGGGCAACACCCCGCTCTACGGGATGCTCGGCGACTTCATCGATGCCGTGGCCGACGAGAATTCCGAAGCGCCGCAGTCCGTCGAGCGCGCGCGCGAGATGTCTGCGTTCTTCCGATTCCTCTCGGACAGCATGCCTAAGCTGCTCGCAGAGTGGGAGGTGGTTCGCCAGGCTCGAGCGATGCCGGATCAGCACTCCGGTCCGGCCGAGGTCGAGGCGTGACGCACCGCGGCCAGCGTCAGGTGGTTCCCTCGTAGAGTCCGATCGCGTTGCCGTCCGGGTCGTCGATCACGGCCCACCAGCTGGTCGGGCTGATCTCCGTCTTCGCCATCGTTACGGTGGCGCCGGCCTCGACCGCCGCGGCGAGCGTCTCGTCGATCGAGTCGACCTCGACGTACGACCGCGGCTGCGTGAACCCGTCGTCGCGCGGCGCGAGCCCACCGCCGCTGATCTTGTTCGGAGCCTGCCACATCGGGTAGCCCTCGAACCCCGGCGATTCGGCGATCTGCCACCCGAAGAGCCTCGAGTAGAAGGTCTGCGCGGCCTTGAGGTCGCTGACCGGAATATCGATGTGCGTGATGTCGCCGTGGGCCATGTCGTGTCCTCTCGTCGAAACCTGCTCCTGCCAGTGTGATTCTGATCAGGGGGTACGACAAGAGGGTTCAGGATGCCGCGGCGAGATGCTCCTCGAGCGCATCGAGCGCGGGCCGCTGGCCCTTCACGAGCCGGTCCCGCGCCTGGGTCAGCGACACCCATTCCGCCCGGTCGACCTCGGGGAAGGACTGCATCCGGCCCGACCGCGGCGGCCACTCCAGCTCGAACTCGCCGAATCCTTCGAGGGGCGGATCGAAGCCGGCGCCGTCCGCGACGAACACCGTGAGCCGCTTGCCCGACGAGTACGGGAAGACCCCGAGCCCGGCGTACGGGCCCGGCGGGGGTTCGACGCCCAGCTCTTCGCGGAACTCCCGCAGCGCGGCGTCGAGTTCGGCCTCGGCATCCGGGTCGTACTCCCCCTTCGGGATCGACCAGGCCGCCTCGTCTTTCGCGGACCAGAACGGCCCGCCCATGTGCGCGATCAGCACCTCCGGATCCGGCGTGAGCCGGTAGAGGAGCAGCCCTGCACTATGGACGGGCACGTCAGGCCTTACCAGGGGCGGGTCTTCGGCGAGACCTCGTAGGTCTTCTCGGGGTCGCGTTCGACGACGCCGCCGAGCGCCTCATCGATCGCGGTCATCGTGTCGGCGTCGAGCTTCACCCCGGACGCGGCGACGTTCGACGCGATCTGCTCCGGACGGGATGCCCCGACCAGCGCCGCCGACACGTTCGGGTTCTGCAGCACCCACGCGATCGCGAGCTGCGGCATCGTGAGGCCGGCCTCGGCGGCGACGGGCTTCAGCCGCTGCACAGCCTCGAGCACGTCGTCGCGCAGCAGGCGCTGGATGAACATCGCGCCGCTCTTCTCGTCGGTGGCGCGCGAGCCCTCGGGCACGGGCTGGCCGGGCAGGTACTTGCCGCTGAGCACGCCCTGCGCCATCGGCGACCAGACGATCTGCGAGATGCCGAGCTCTTCCGAGGTCGGCACGACCTTCTCTTCGATCACGCGCCACAGTGCGGAGTACTGGGGCTGGTTCGAGACCAGCTGGAACCCGAGCTGCTTCGACAGGGCGTGGCCTTCGCGGAGCTGCTCGGCCGTCCACTCCGAGACGCCGATATAGAGGGCTTTGCCCTGGCGCACGACGTCCGCGAACGCCTGCATCGTCTCTTCGATGGGCGTCTCGTAGTCGTAGCGGTGCGCCTGGAAGAGGTCGACGTAGTCGGTGTCGAGACGCTTCAGCGACCCGTTGATGCCGTCGAGGATGTGCTTGCGGCTGAGGCCGCCGTCGTTCGGTCCCTTGGGTCCGATCGGCCAGTAGACCTTCGTGAGGATCTCGAGCCCTTCGCGGCGCTGCCCCGACAGGGCCTTGCCGAGGACGACCTCGGCAGCGGTGTTCGCGTAGGTGTCGGCGGTGTCGAATGTGGTGATGCCGGCGTCGAGTGCGGCGTGCACGGTGGAGATCGCCGCCTCGTCGCCCACCTGCGAGCCGTGGGTCACCCAGTTGCCGTAGGTGATCTCCGAGACCTTGAATCCACTGTTGCCGAGATAGCGATACTGAACCATCCCTCAACGCTAGCGGCGGGCGAAGGGGTCGGCGTCGCGCGGGACGAACCGGATGCCGCGACCCGCGGCATCCGTCCCGTCAGTCCTCTTCGGGGGTCGCGGCCGCGGCCTGCTGGTCGTCTTCGGTCGCGACGAGCTGGCCGCAGGCGCCGTCGATCTCTTTGCCGCGGGTGTCGCGGAGGGTGGTCGGGATGCCGGCGGCGTTGAGCCTGCGGACGAATTCGTTCTGCACCGGCACCTCGGATGCGGTCCAGATCGAGCCAGGGGTCGGGTTCAGCGGGATCGGGTTGACGTGCACCCAGCCGCGCCCGCGGGCGTTCAGCTTCTCGGCGAGCAGGTCGGCCCGCCAGGCGTGGTCGTTCATGTCCTTGATGAGCGCGTACTCGATCGAGACGCGGCGTCCGGTCTTGTCGAAGTAGTTGCGCGCTGCGTCGAGGGCCTCGTCGACCTTCCACCGGGAGTTCACCGGGATGAGCTCGTCGCGCAGCTGGTCGTCGGGGGCGTGCAGCGACAGCGCGAAGGTGACGGGGACGTCTTCGTCGGCGAGCTTGATGATCGCAGGCACCAGCCCCACGGTCGAGACGGTGATGCCGCGGGCGCTCATGCCGAGACCGTGCTGCTTGTCGGTCATGACGCGGACGGCCTGCATGACGCGGGCGTAGTTGGCGAGCGGCTCGCCCATGCCCATGAACACGATGTTCGAGACGCGCTCGGCGGAGTGGTCGTCCTTCTTCTTTCCGCCGAGGCCGCCGTCGGCGATCAGGCGGTTCGCGCGGACGATCTGCTCGATGATCTCCGCGGCCGACATGTTGCGGGTGAGCCCCGCCTGTCCGGTCGCGCAGAACGGGCAGTTCATGCCACAGCCGGCCTGCGAAGACACGCACAGCGTGATGCGGCCGGGGTAGCGCATGAGCACCGATTCGACGAGCGCGCCGTCGTGCAGCTTCCAGAGGAACTTGATCGTGTCTCCACGGTCGGACTCCAGGCGTCGCACCTCCGTGAGCAGCGGCGGCAGCATCCCGTGCACGAATTCGTCGCGGCCCTCGGTGGGCAGATCGGTCATGTCTGCCGGGTGATGCGTCCAGTGTGTGAAGTAGTGCTTCTCGAGCTGCTTCGCCCGGAATCCGGGCAGGCCCAGCTCCTTGACCTTCGAGACGCGCTCGTCGGGGGTCAGGTCGGCGAGATGCACCGGCGGCTTGCCTCGTTTCGGCGACGCGAACTGCAGCAGCGGCCGGCCTTCGTCATCCTTCTTCTGCTTCCATCCTTCGGTCGCCGGCCGCACCTGGCGGACGCGGGAAGAGTCTGGAGGCGTCGTCATGTCTTCAGGGTAGGGGACTCACCTGAGCGATGTCCGGTGCGAGTGACGGCATGCACCGGACGGCCCCGCACATCGGAATGGATACAGATTGCCGGGGAAGTGAACGCTTGCGGGCTTTCGTAGGATATTTTCTCCCTGAACGGTGACTTTTCAACGGTGAGCCTCCCTCGCAGCACCCCGTGCTCGAGGCTCCCGGAGGGGAGCCTCTCTGGGGAGGGGAACTTGAGCGGATTCGTCGCGGCATCAGCGCTGAGCCCGCGCCTTTTCCATGGCCTCGCCGACGACGTCGACCGGCACCTGCGCATCGACGGCACCGCCGTCGTGGTCGACATCTCGGGGTTCACGACGCTGTCGGAGCAGCTCGCTGCCGCCGGGCGCGAGGGCACCGAGCAGCTCATCGCCACGCTCTCGCGCATCTTCACGGTGCTGCTGCCGGTCACCGACGACGGCGGCGATGTCATCAAGTTCGCGGGCGACGCGCTGTTCATCCTCTTCACCGGCGACCAGCATGCCCGGCACGCCGTCCATGCCGCGTGGAACATGAACCGAGTGCTGACGGCGATCGGCGACATCCATCTCCCCGCCGCACGCGCGAGACTGCGGATGTCGGTGGGCGTCCATTCCGGCACCTTCGAGGTCATCCTGACCGGGGACACGAACATCAGCGCGGTGCTCACCGGGCGCGACACGTCGCGTGTGCTTCAGCTGCAGGACGCCGCCTCGGCGGGACGGATCCTGGTCAGCGCGGAGACCGCGTCGGAGCTGCCGGCCAAGCAGGTCTCGGCCGATCCCGATCATCCGGGCGCCTATCGCCTGCTGCGCGCGGGAGCCATCGCCACCGCCTCGCTCATGGCGCTGTCGGCCGGGCGCACCGAGGCCGCCGATCGATTCCAGCCGCGCGCCTTCGCGGAGCGCCCCGACCTGCTCGGCGCCGAGCCCGACCATCGCTGGGCCGCGATCTCGTTCATCCAGGTGACGGGCGTCCCCGACGAGCCGACCGCCGACGACGTGGATCGGATGAAGCGACTCACCCAGGCGGTCGAAGAGGCGGCCGCCGACACCGGGGTGACGCTGCTGGATGTCGACCCCGTCGTCGGCGGCTACCGCTACTTCCTCACCGCCGGGGCACCGACGACCGTCGAAGACCCCGAGGGCCGCCTCCTGACGGCGGTGCAGCGGGTGGTGTCGTCCGACAGCGGCTATTCGCTCAGGGCGGGCGTCACCTCCGGTCGCGTGTTCGCCGGCTTCGTCGGCGCCATGTACCGGCAGACCTACACGGTGATGGGCGACGAGACGAACCTCGCAGCCCGGCTCACCGCCCGCGCCGAGCCCGGCACTGTGCTGGTCACGCACGCCGCGCTGGAGCGCGCCGCCGTCTCGTTCGAGAGCGAGGATCGCGGCGAGATCACCGTCAAAGGCAAGTCGCACGCCATCCCGGTCGCGATCGTCACGTCGGCCGGGAGTCGGCCGGAGACCGGTCCGGGTGAGGCTCCCTTCCGCGGTCGCCGTGACGAGATCGCGCAGGTCGTCGCGCTGCGGGAGGCTGCCGAGTCCGGGCTCGGCGGCGTCCTCACGATCACGGGCGGCGCGGGGACGGGCAAGTCCCGCCTGGTCGACGAAGCCCTGAGCGACTCCCCGCTGCGGGTGCTGCGCGTCAGCGGCGACCGGTTCGGCATCGGCGCTCCGTACCTCGGCCTGCAGACCCTGCTCCGGCCGCTCCTCGGAATCGCCCCCGATGCGTCCCCGGAGGCGGCCGGCGTCCACCTGACCAACGCCGTTGCGGGCCTGCGACGGACCCTCTTGCCGTGGCTGCCGCTGCTCGCGCCCGCGGTGGGAGCGGAGGTGGCGTCGACGCCGGCCGTCAACGACCTGGACGACGCGCACATCCTCGAGCGGACCTACGCGACACTCGCGAAGCTCATCGACGATCTGCTTCCCGAGCCGACCTGCGTCGTGATCGACGACGCGCAATGGCTGGATGCGGCCTCCGCCGAGGCCTTGAGCGCCGTCTTCGGCGATGACATCCCGCACGCCGTCTATGTCCTGCGCCGCCACGACGGCACCGGACTTGCCGCCTTGGGAACGGAGCTGGAGCTGCCGGGACTCGACGACGCGGCCGCCGAGGATCTCATCGAAGCCGTGGTCGGGCGCCATCTGCTGCCCAATGACCTCGAGCCCCTGGTCTCCCGCGCTCAGGGCAACCCGCTGTACCTCATCGAGCTGGCTGCCGGTCTCTCGGCCGGAAGCGACGCGCTCGGAATCGAGCAGCTGGTCGGCGAGCGGATCGATGCGCTCACCGAGAAGGACCGGGCCATCGTCCGTCGGGCCGCGGTGCTCGGCTGGGGCGTGCCGGTCGGACTCTTCGTGCGCTGCGTCGGTCCGGCAGAGCTCGCCGAGGCGGACGGGATCTCGGGATTCCTCGAGACGCTCGAGGAGACGATCCGCTTCCGCAGCGGCCTGTTCCGAGACGTCGCCTACGAGCAGCTCAACTATCAGACCCGGCGCGAGCTGCACCGGGCGGTGGCCGCCGCCCTCGTTGCCGACCCCACGCTGGTGGGCACGGCCGCCGATGCCATGCTGGCGGTCCACTACGAGGCCGCGGGCGACTGGGAGAAGGCGCTCGCAGCGGCCGCGCGCACGGGGGCCGCGGCCGAAGAGGCGCACGCCATCGAAGACGCGGTGCGGGCCTACCGCACCGCCGTGGCAGCGGGTGGGCGGGTGCGCCCGGTGCCGGAAGGGCTCCCCGACCTGTGGGAGTCGCTCGGCCGCGTGTGCATCGCCAGCGGCCGCGCCACCGAGGCGCTGGACGCGTACGCGGAGGCCTTGAAGCTGACGAAGGATGCCGCGTTCCGCGCGCGTCTCGACCGCGAGACCGCGTACGCGCTCAATGTGCTCGGCCGGCCGGACGAGGCGGCTCGGTCGCTGCGCAGCGCACGACGCGGGGCGGCAGCGGCGGGCGAGGACGGCACCGGCATCCTGGCATCCGTCGCCGTCACCGAAGCAGGCCTGCGCCTGCGCCAGGGCAGGTGGGCGGATGCGAAGCGGCTCGCCGCCGAGGCCATCGCGCTGCTCGACGGAAAGACGACCTCCGCCGATGACACCGGCGTGCTGGCCGACGCCCTGCGGTACCACGACATCGCCGCCGGCGAACTCGAGGGCGATGCCGCGATGGTCAACCTCGAGCGGGCGCTCGAACTCTACGACGAGGTGAACGACGAGCTGTCGCGGTCGAAGGTGCTCAACGTGCTGGGCGCGCGCGCCTACTACCGCGGCGAGTGGAGCGAAGCAGCCTCCCTGTACGGGCAGGCCCAGGTCGCCGCGGAATCCGCGGGCGACATCGTCGGGTCCGCGATCGAATCCTGCAACGCCGCCGAGATCCTGATCGACCAGGGGCGCGTAGACGAGGCGCGACCGATCCTGCGGACGGCGCTGCGCATCTTCGCCGGCTCCGACAACCCCTACCTCACCGCCTATGTCACGGCCTTCTCCGGCCGCGCGCATCTGCGCAGCGGCGATCCGGAGACCGCACGCGGCGAGTTCCACCAGGCCGCCGAGACGTTCACGGCGCTCGCCGAGACCGAAGCGGTCGTCGATGCGCGCGTGCGGGGCATCGAGGCCGACCTCGACCTCGGGGACCGCGCTGCCGCGAGCTCGGTCATCGTCGAGCTGCTCGAGGGCGACGCTCTCCACGGACCGTTGCGCGGCCAGCTGCTGCGGCACGCGGCACGGCTAGCCACGCTGGAGGACGATGAGGATCGGGCCGTCGAGTACGCCGAGGCGGCCGTCGAGGCGTCGGAGGGGTCCCGCTTCGACCGCGCACTGGCCCTCGCGCGGCTCGCGGACGCCGATGTGCGGCCGGACCTGCTCGTCGAGGCGCGTGCGGAGCTCGCCGAACTCGAAGTAGCCGACATCGACCGTCTTCTCTCCGACCGCCGCGACACGGTCTCTTCCTCCGGGGCCGCGGCGCCGGCATCCGACACCACCGATCGACCCGAAGCGAGATCCCGATGATCGCATCACCCCACCTCCTCCGCGCCGTCGCGGTGAGCTCTGTCGCGGCACTCCTGGTCGGCTGGATGGTCACCGTCGATCCCTTGGCCGCGCCCGCGGATGCGGCGACGCAGCTTCCCGCCGACGCCGAGACGTTCCTCGTTTCGGGCACCGACTCAGGCGCGTCGACCGACCCGTACGTGACGCCCGACGGCCAGAAGGTCGCCTTCGTGTCGACCGCCGACGACCTGGGCACGATCGACACGAACGGCATCGCGCACATCTTCCTCTCGACCGCGATCCAGGGTAAGGATGACCCGTTCACCGGCACGGCCGAGCTCGTCAGCGCCCCTGATCCCTTCTTCGCCGTCGAGGCCGCGAACGACGCCAGCACCCAGCCGGCGATGAGCGCCGACGGCCGGTACGTGGTCTTCACCTCCGAAGCCACGAACCTCGTGACCGAAGCATCCGCCCCGAATGTCCGCCAGGTGTACGTGCGCGACATGCAGCTCGGGACGACGGTGCGCCTCGAGGGGGCGGGCGTGCCGGACGGGCCCTCCTACGACGCCGACATCAGCGACGACGGCCGGTTCGTGGTCTTCACGTCCGATGCGACGAACCTGCCCGCCGGCGACGTGAACTCGGTGCCCGACACCAACGGCGCCGCGGACACGTTCATCGCGGATCTCGATCCTGACCGGAACGGCCACCACGACAGCGTCGCGATCACTCGGCTCCTGCAGGACCTCTCGCTGCCAGGCGGCACGGCGCAGGCGCGCATCAGCGGGAACGGCGCCTACGTGCTGTTCACCGCACGGGTCGACCTGATCGAGTTCGGCCAGCCGATCGGCTCCTTCACCCGCCCGCACCTGTTCCGCGCCGATCTGGGCGCCCGCAGCGACGCATTCCGCGTCGCCACCGGTGCCCACGACGGCGCCATCGACGCGACCGGCGACGTGGTGGCCTACATCGACGATTCCCTCTGCGGCGATCCGTCGGTGATGGCGGCGTCGATCGCCAACAACGGCCTGGCGTTCCAAGTCGCGGTGGGTCGCCCCGGGTCGATCACGGACGTCGGCGAGGTCTTCGCCCCCGCCATCTCGGCCGATGGACAGCTCGTCGCGTTCCCCACGACGCAGCCCGTGTTCGCGGGCAACGCGAACCTGCCGGCGCTGACCCGACCCGTGATCCGCGTGCAGCAGGTCATCTCGTGGTTCGACACGGGTGGCGATTTCCTCTGCGCCCCGAACTCGGGCCTCTGGTACGACGCGATCGACGGCGACGCGGTGTCCTTGTCCGCCTCGGGGCGCACGATCGTGGCATCGGGGGATTCCGCGCAATCCGCGGCCGCGGCATCCGTGTCGGCGATCGATACCCACGTGCACGACGGCATCTCCGTCAGCAACACGCTCGGATCCGTCCTGGCGCCGGGCTTCGTGACGACCATCGAGATCGCCGACATCCCCCTCGCGGACCTGCCTGACTACTCCGCAGCCTTGGCGAACGCGCCCATCTACCGGCTGCCGATCTACCGACTCCCCATCTATCGGCTCCCGATCTACCGACTCCCGATCTACCGCCTCATGGTCGACGATGCTCCGATCTACCGGCTCCCGATCTACCGGCTGCCGATCTACCGACTGCCGATCTACCGGCTCGACATCCCGGGCGGCTGGCACGAGCTGCTGCAGGACACTCCTTTCGCAGAGCTGCCGGAGCAGAACGTCACGCTCTCGCAGGTTCTGCAGTGGGCGGCGGACACGATCGCGAACCCCCCGGCCGACAACCCGAAGGCTCTACCTGCGGCGGAACGCATCCAGACCCTGGCCCTCGGTGACCTCGATCTGACCGGCAGCGGCCTGGACTCGCTGTCTCTCGCATCGATGATCCTGGGCGCCGCCCCGGTCGTGCAGCTGCCGTCGGGCGACCCCACGGCCGCGGAGAAGCGGTGGCAGGACCTCGTCGACGCTCAGGGCATCCAGCTCGACGTGAACGCCGAGACCGTGCTGGCGGAACTCGACTCCGCCGGGCTCGACATCGGCCGGTCGGGCGTGGAATCGGTGCCGCTGCGCGATCTCGCCGGCCTGCCGACGCTCCTGGACACCCTTCCCCTCAAGGGCCTCATCCTCGGCGCCACCCCGCTCGGCGCCCTCGACATCAGCACCCTCGATGAAGCGACGCGCGTTGCCCTCTTCGGCGCGGAGGCCACAGCCGGCTCGCTCGACTTCCACGTCAAGGCGTTGCCGGAGGACGCCAATCCGACGGTCGCAGACCTGGCGGCGGGCACCCCCGACTCCGTCACCCTCGGCACCCTCCTGTTCTCGATGGTGGACGCCGAGAGCTACCCGTGGGAGCAGATCGATCCAGGGTCGGTCGACCCCCGTGCGATCATCGGCGGAACCCCCGGCGACAACTGCGCCAACGGCAACCGGTGCCAGGCCTACACCGAGTTCCAGTTCACGTTCGATCCGGGCCCAGGTGAACCGACCGAGTTCGCCGCGCCGATCGCATCGGTCGAACTGCCGGCCGGCACCACCCAGGAGGGGCCGACGCTCGCGGGCGGCTCAGGCCCGCGGGACAGCTGGCGAGACACCTCGGCCTACACCGGGCCCGAACAGCACGACGGCACCCTGCAGCGCTTTCCGCTCGCCGACATGCCCGGTGGGACGGTGATCTCGTTCGAGATGCGCTACAGCGTCACGGCGAACCCGGCCGAGAAGCCGATCTCCACCGGCACGCTGACCAGCGGCGACCTCACGGCCGAGGACTCGGTCGCCAATGAAGTGCACGACGACATCACGCTCCTCCGGCGCGACAACTTCAACAACAACCGTGTGAACGGCGCGTGGGTCGGCGACCCGACGACCCTGCGCGAAGGACTCATCTCGTACGACATGATCTCGCCCCAATGGCTCGACGACCAGGGCGCCGAAGGGGGCCTGCAGATAGGCCCCGCCGACGACGAAGACTGGTACTTGGTGGATCCGCCCACCCGCGATCAGMGTCTCATCGTGTCGACGAACGCCACCGACGGGCAGATCTCGATGGCCCTGTACTCTGCGGACGCCGCGGGCACGCCGCTCGGCGCCGGCGACGCGACCGATGCACCCGGCACCGCGATCACCGAACAGCAGTCGAGCGCCGCGGACGATCCCGGTGAGGCGGGAGCGGATGCCGCGGCCCCCGTCGCCGGTCACACGCTCGTCGATCAGGCCGTCGTCGGCGGCGACRGCGTCGCCGAGGTGCAGACCGCGTCGACGGATGCCGCGGCCGGCCAGCCGCTGCTCGTGCGCGTGACCTCCGGAAACGGCGTGCCCACGACCGGTTTGTACTCGATCCGCGCGAACTACGTCGACGAGCCCCCGGAGCAGAGCTGCCCGGACTGGAGCGCGCCCGCCCAGGGGAAGCCCGGCGTGGTGGGGACGAGCGACGCAGTGACGACGGCGACGAACACTGTCTATCTCTTCGACTCGAAGCGCTACGGCGATCTCTACGGCGCCGACGCCGCCACCTCCGTGGTCGATGCCCTGCACAGCATGACGGGTGAGGGCGAGGTGGGTGCAGGCACGGTTCAGGGCGCCGTGCTCTCGCTCGATTCGAACTCCGCCGTCGCCGCGGCCCGCGCCGTCCTCGACGCGAACCCCTGCTCGATGTCGGCGCGAGCCGATCTGACCGAGGCGATCAACACCTACGTCAAGGCCGCGATCGGCAGCCAGCGCAGCCACATCTCGTCGATCGTGATCGTCGGCGGCGACGACGTCATCCCGTTCGCCCCCGTCGCGCAGCACACCTCGCAGTTCAACGAAGCCAAGCACGGCGCGGAGCTCAAGCTCCCGCATCCGCTCGCCGGCGGCGTCTGCCCTCAGGTGGTGACCGGTCAAGACGACCTCTGCGCCACTCCGCTGTCGTCGGCTGCGGCCACCAACCACATCCTGAGCGACGACCCCTATGGTCTGGCGAAGGCCTATCGCTCCCTCGGCGGCTTCCTCTACGTGCCGACGGTCGCGGTCGGGCGTCTCATCGACACGCCCGACCAGATCATCGGTGCGATCACGCGGTTCAACGGGGCCGATGGCGTGCTCGCCGCGGACTCGAGCGTCTCCGGCGGCTACGGAGCGTGGAGCGAACTGCCCGGCATCGTCACCGACGAACTCGACTGGCGCGACGCCGCCCGTGGCACGATCCTGAGCGAGCCGTGGACGAAGGCGAACGTGGATGACGCGGTCTTCAACGCGACCCAGAGCCCTCGGGTGGTCTCCATCAACACCCACGCCGACGAGCAGCTCATGCTGCCGGGCATCACCGGGGCGGAGGACGGGGCGGCGAAGCCCACCGACCTGCTCACAGCCCAGGGGCGAACCGGAAAGGCCGCACTGAACGGCGCCCTCGTCTTCATGATCGGCTGCCATGCCGGAAACAACCTCCCGACGTCGTACTACGGAGACGTGGCGGACTGGGCCGACGTGTTCTCCTCCGCCGGGGGGTACGTCGGCAACACCGGGTGGGGACTCGCCAGCAACTCCGCCACAGCCCTCAGCGAGCGGCTCCTCGGCCTCTACGCCGGCTGGGTCGGCGCGAAGGTCGGCACCACGAAGGTGTCGTCCGCGGGTGCGCTGACCTATGCCAAGCAGTCGTACCTGGGCGGCCTCGGGGTGTACTCGGGATACGACGAGAAGGTCCTCATGGAAGCCGTGTACTACGGGCTGCCCATGTACGCCTTCAGCGGGCCCACGCAGGATGCACCGCTGCCCACGATCCCGAGCGGGCTGTCCCCCATCCAGCCGAACGCCGACGGCGTCCTCACCGCGAGCCTTAATCTCTCGAACTTCCGGGTGACGCCGGGCGGCGATCCCGCGAAGGGGACGTACCTGACGGTCAACGGCCAGGAGCCGCTCGCAGTCGAGGGGCAGCCAGTGCTGCCGAAGGTCGTCTCGCAGCTGCGAGCGGAGCAGACCGGGAAGACTCCGAGGGGCGCGCTGATCACCGGCCTCACCTCGACGCAGGAGGACACTGCCAAGCCGGCGATCGCGGAGGCGAGCGTCGGAACGGGCGTTGAGCCTGGGCTGCCGGCCGGGTCCGCCTTCCCGTCGTCGCTTGCGACGATCTCGTCCCAGCTCACCCCGGATGGGCCTGTCGACCTGCTGGTGGTGACGCCGGCCCGCGTGGAAGTCGGGCGCGACGGCGCCGGGAAGACAGAGATGTTCTCGTCTCTCGATGTCGAGGTGCTCTACGGCGACGACGCCGACACCACCGCGCCGATCATCAAGGCGACCGAGGTCGACCGGGACTCCACGTTCCGCGCCACCGTAGACGGCACCGGCTCCGACGTGACCAGAGTGGTTCTGCTCATCCAGCGACCGGGCGCGCCCAAGTGGGATCCGGTTGAGCTCACGTCCGACGACAAGGTCACGTGGAAGTCCCCTCCGCTCGGCGCCGACCCGTATCGGTGGATCCTGCAGGCGGTCGACGCGGGGGCGAACGTCGCGACCGAAAGCGCCCGAGGCAGGATCGCCGTCGCGCACGCCCCTGCCCCGACCAAGGTCGAGGCGGGCGAGGACGTCGGACTGCGTGTCGGCGACCGTCTGCTGCGCACCGCTCTGGTCGAAGGAGTGGATGCCGCCACCGCCATCACCGGCTCGTTCACGGTCACGCGTGCAGACGGCTCCGTCGTCGACAGCGGGATCGCCGTCGTCAACGTCGGGGACGACGGCAAGCAGCACGCGACGATCGATCACCTGATCAGCGCGATCGGGTCCTTCACGGTCGAACTCAAGGTGTGCAGCACCGGCGGATGCACCCGGGACACCTTCGCGCTCACGGTTCCGCCGGACAACACCGCCCCGACCGCGACGGCCCGCATCACGAGTTCGACACCGCTCGTCCTGCCGACATCGACGCTCACCGCGCTCATCACGACGGCGGACCAGGATCATGACGAGGTCTTCATGACACCCGAATGGTTCCGCAACGGGGTGGCGATCCCCGGGTCCGCCTACTCGACGACGCTCGATCTGGCTGCCGTCGGCGCAGCCGGCGGGGCAGTCGTCCCCGGTGAAGTGATCGCGGTCGTCGTCCGGACGTCCGACGGCGAGGTGTCGGGCACCACCGCGCGTGCCGAGGTCGTGGTCGGCGGACTTCCGGACGTGCCCGCGCTGCCGACCATCACCGCGACCGCGACGAACGACGACGGCGTGTACACCGAGGGCTGGAGCCGAAGCGCCGTCACGGTCGCCTTCACCTGCACGTCCGGCGTCGCGGTGTTCACCTGCCCGGCAAGTGAGCACATCACCGCGGACACGAAGCCCGAAGGCACGACGATCCCCGGTACGGTGACCGATGCTCTCGGCCGCACCGCCTCGACGAGCATCCTCGTCAAGGTCGATGTCACGGCGCCGGAACTCCACCCCACCGTCGACCCGGCAACCGTTCCTCTGAATGGTCCAGCGCCCACGGCCGACGCGGGCGCAGCGGATGCGGCATCCGGAATCGCGTCGCAGTCGTGCACCGCACCCGACACCAGCACGGCGGGCATCAAGCAGGTCACCTGCACGGCGACCGACGTCGCGGGCAACACAGCCCCCGACGCCACCGCGTCGTACACGGTGACCGCCCCCCTGCCGGCCGCGCCCACCATCACCGCATCGGCCAAGGTCGGTAAAGCGGTCTACGTCGAGGGCACCTGGAGTCAAGGGCCGACCAAGGTCACCTTCACGTGCCTCTCGGGGGTGCTGGTGGTGCAGTGCTCTTCGCCGGTGACCACGTCGAAGGACACCGGCAAGGCGGGTGTCGTCGTGACCGGTCGGGTGACCGACCTGCTCGGGCGGACCGCCACCGTCCAGTTCGTCGTCCAGGTCGACCGCACGCCGCCGAAGCTCGCCCCCACTGTGACGCCGTCGACCATCCCCCTCGGCGGGACCGCGGTGGTCAAGGCGAACGCGACGGACGCGCTCTCCGGCATCGCCTCGGCGTCGTGCGGCGCCCTGCAGACGTCCACACTCGGCAAGAAGACGGTGACGTGCCGGGCGACGGATGCCGCGGGCAACACGTCCACCGCAACGGCGAACTACAGCGTGGTGAGGCCCCGATGAACGATGAGAAGTCGGCTCCCGACGATCAGACGCATGCCCTGGCCACCGAGATGCTCGGCGAGGTGATGGGCGAGATCGACCGCGCCGACTCCAAGGCCTCGCTTCTGATCGGCAGCCTCGGCATCGCCTTCAGCATCGTGCTGAGCGGTCTCCTGGGCGGCGACTGGACTCCGGAGTCGCTCAGCCTCTTCGGCCTCGTGCTCTGGGTGGTGGGGGTGCTCGCCGCCAGCGCCTCCGTCGTCGCGGCCGCCATGGCGGTGTGGCCGCGGCTGAGCAAGGGACCCGGACCAGGCGCCATCACTTATTGGGGCCAGGTGCGGGGGCTCGGGTCGCCCCAGGAGGTCGCCGAAGCTCTCGCCGAGCGTGGTCTCATGCCCCCCGAGCGCACCTACCAGCAGCTGCTCGTGCTGTCGGCGGTCGTCCAGCGCAAGTACCGCAGCATCCGCTGGTCGATGCTGCTCGCAGGGGCCGGCATCGCGCTGGTCGTCGCTTCGTTCTTCTTCGTGTCGTCCTGACACGGGCAGCTCCACCGCGCCGTGAGGCGCAGCACAGCAAGGCAGAAGTACCCMGATCGGGCTCGAGGAAGAGACCACGCATGCCAACCGCACCAGCACCCCAGCTCGGCCGTACATCGACGTCGACGCGGTCTCTTCGCAGCGTTGCGATCGCGTCGATCACCCTCGTGATCGGCGCCGGCCTCGTGGTCGTTCCGGCGACCCCGGAACCTGCTGCGGCGGCGCCCCTCGCTCCTGAGACATTCCTGGTCTCCCCGACCGACCAGGGCAGCTCGACAGAGGCCACGATCACGCCCGACGGCCAGCATGTCGCGTTCACCTCGACCGCGACCGACCTCGTCTCGAGTGACACCAACGGAGTGTCCGACGTCTTCCTCGCCACCGCCCACGGCACGGCCGATCCCTTCGGCACCAAGCCGATCCTCATCAGCGCACCCGACGCCTCGTTGACGCAGGAGCCGGCCAATGGGCCGAGCTCCGACCCGATCCCGAGTGCCGACGGGCGCTACGTCGCATTCCTGAGCTCCGCGACGAACCTCACCGCCGACGACTACGACAGCCGAGCCTGGATCGACGTCTACGTGCGCGACACGCTGCTCGGCACGACGATCCGTCTCGACGGCACGAACGGCCAAGCTCTCGGCAACGCGCGCAGCATCGACATGAGCGACGACGGCCGCTACGTCACGTTCATCTCGGATGCGTCGACCATCGTGGACTTCGACCTCAACAACGCGCAGGACGGCTTCATCGCCGATCTCGATGCCAACGGCGACGGCACCCGCGGCGACGTCACGATCACGAGTGCGCTCAGCGGCCTCGCCGTCCACGGCATGAACGACCTCGTGATCAGCGGCAACGGCGAGCACCTCGCCTTCACCGTGCCCTATCCGCTGGACGAGTTCCACGACGGGCTCGGCAACCCGCAGTACCTGTACCGGCGGCTGCGCGTCGAAGGCGGCACGGATGCCGCAGGGGCCCCCCTGCCCGAGAGCAGCCCGAACCTCGTCTCCACAGACGGCCGTCACCCCGCGATCAGCGGCAACGGCGAGGTCGTCATCTTCATCTCGGACTACGACTGCAACAGCAGCCCCACGCCGACGCCGACCATCGTCGCTTCCACCTACGACTCGGGCCAGAACTTCCTCATCGGCGTGGGCACGTTCAATGTGGCGTACTCCGTCGGCAACGTCGCTGCTCCCGCGATCTCGGCCGACGGCAGCAGGGCGGCCTGGCAGTCGACCCAGCCCTTGCTATCCGCCGTTCCCCGAGTGGAGCTTGCGCAGCCGGTCATCCGGTGGGCGACCATCGGGTGGAAGGAGGCGAACACAGCTATCGCGTGCAGCGCCACCACCTCAGGGGACGCGCAGGTCCTCGGGACCGGCGAAGCCCCGACGCTGTCGGCATCCGGGCGCACTGCCGCGTTCAGCGGGTCCACCGCCCTGTCGAGCGCACCGGCTGGCGCGATCGCGGTCGACACGCACTCGAACGACGGACTCTCGGTCACGTCGACGCAGGGCGCGCTCAACAACGTCGGCTACATGGCGGTGGCCGACATCTCCAAGATCCCGGTCTCGACGCTGACGGGCTACGCCTCGGCGCTCGCGAACGCGCCGATCTACCGGCTTCCCATCTACCGCCTGCCGATCTACCGGCTCCCCATCTACCGGCTCCCCATCTACCGCCTGATGGTGGACAGCTCGCCGATCTACCGCCTGCCGATCTATCGCCTCCCGATCTACCGCCTCCCGATCTACCGGCTCGACATCCCGGGCGGATGGCCGCAGGTCCTGGCCGACACCCCGTTCGCGGGCGACATCGCCCAGAGCACGACCCTCGCCGCGGTGCTGACGTGGGCAGCGGACGCCCGCACGCGCGTTCCGGCTGCGTCGGCCGCAGAGGTCGCAGCCGCCGATCGCATCCAGGGGCTGTCGCTCGACGACCTCGACCTCAGCAACAGCGGCATCGACTCGCTGTCGCTCGCGTCGATGGTGCTCGGCGCGGCGAAGCTCGCCGACATCCAGATCGCCGGCACCGGCACGAACACGGAGCGCTGGCAGCACGTGCTCGATGCCCAGGGAATCGCCCTGCAGGTCGACGGCACGACGGTGCTCGCCGAGGCGGATGCCGCGGGGCTCGACATCGGTCACTCGGGCGTCGAGGGCGCGATCCTGCGCAACCTGCCGATCGCCGACACCCTCTTCGACACGATCCCGATGCGCTCCGCGCAGAGCTCCCTGTTCCTCACCGACACGCCACTCGGCGACCTCGACGTCGCGACGCTCGATCTCGCGACGCAGGCGGCGCTCTTCGGATCCACCAAGACCGGCACTCTCGCGGAGAACCAGGCCGCCCTGCTCGACAGTGCGACCGTGGCCGACCTCGCCCATGGCGCTCCGGGCGATCTCACCCTGGGCACCCTGCTGTTGTCACTGCTCGACACAGGCAGCTATCCCTGGGAGCAGATCTCCCCGGCCGCCATCGACCCGAGCGCGACGGTCAGGGCAGCGGGCGGCTATGGCTGCGACGGTCAGAAGCGCTGCGGGGTCAGCGCGCAGTTCACCTTCACCTTCGACGCCGGGCCAGGCCAGCCGAATGCGTTCGCCGCCCCGACGGCATCGGTGAGCCTCCCCGCAGGAACCGTCCCGATCGAGAACAACGCCTACATCGCCAACGCCTCCGGTCCCGGAATGAGCCTGGATCGCGTCGCCTACCAGGGTCCGATCCAGCTCGACGGCAATCTCGTGCGCTTCCCGCTCGCAGATGCCGCGGGCGGGACCTCGATCGAGTTCGAGGTCGGATACACGACCTCGACGCAGCCGGGGCAGTCGTCGGCGACGGGCACTCTCACAAGCGGCGATCTCACGGCGTCCCTGCGGATGAACGCCTACTACACCGATGACCGCAGCCTCGACAATCGGGCGAACAACCGCGACAGCCAGGGATGGGTGGATGGCGAGTTCGAGCGCGAGCCGCTGCAGGACGGACGCATCTATTACGAGACTCTCGCCGCGGAGCCCAGCACCTACACCGACAACGGCCCGATTCTGGGTGCCGTGATCGATGAGGACTACTTCCTGGTCAACGCCCCGCTCCCCGGCAAGCGGCTCATCATCTCGACGAATGCGACCGACGGGCAGCTCGCGCTCGCGCTGTTCGCAACGTCCGACGCCGATGCCCCGCTCGTCACGGGGGCATCGACTCCGGTCCCAGGCACCGCCGTCACGGAGCAGACCGGTGATGCCGGCGCACCTGCGGAAACCGGCGCCGACGCCGCTGCGCCCTTCGCCGGCCACACGCTGGTCGACCAGGCGGTCGTGGGCGGTGGCGGAACGGCGCAGCTCGAAGCGGCCTCGACGGATGCCGCGCCGAACGAGGAGATGCTGCTGCGCGTGACGAGCGGCGACGGCACCGGGAGCACTGCGCTCTACTCGCTCCGCGCACACTACGTCGATGAGCCCGCCGAGTCGGTGTGCCCGGCCTGGACGTCCACCTACGTGCCCGCTCCCGTCGATGAGGGCGATCCGGCCGATGTCGCGGCGATCGGGTCGATCGACGACGTGACCGCCACCACGAACACGCTCTACCTGTTCGATCAGCTGCGCTTCGGCCAGACCCACGGCGGAAAGGCCGCGCAGGCCGTGCGCGCTGCGCTGGCGACACTGAACGGCCACGGCAGCGTCGGCACCCAGACGATCGACGGGACCACCGTCGGCTCGCCGAGCGTCCAAGGCGCCGTGCTCTCGGTCGACGCGGATCCCGGAGTGCAGGCCGCTCGCAGGACGCTCGACGCGAACCCCTGCTCGATGTCGGCGCGGCGCGCCCTCACCGCCGCGGTCAACTCCTTCGTGTCGGCGCGACTCGGCGACCATCGTGCGCAGATCACCTCGATCGTGATCGTCGGCGGCGACGACATCCTCCCGCTCGCGCCCGTCGCGCAGCAGACCGGGCAGTTCAACGAGGCCAGCCACGCGGCATCCCTCCGCCGCACGACCGCGCCCGACGGGTCAACCTGCCCCGACCCGGCCAAGCTCACGCCGGGAGCCGCCGATGTCTGCGCGACACCGCTCTCGTCCGCCGCGGCGACGAACCACATCCTCACGGACGACCCCTACGGGCTCGCGAACGCGTACGAGTCCCTCGGTGGGCACCTGTACGTGCCGACGGTCGGCGTGGGCCGTCTCGTCGACTCCCCCACGCAGATCCTCGCGACGATCCATCGCTTCGTCGACGCGAACGGCGTGCTCAAGGCCGATTCGGCCCTCACGGGTGGGTATGGGGCATGGGCGGAGCTGCCGGGCCTGGTCGCCCAGAACCTCACGTGGCGCTCGCTGACCGCGAACACGACGCTCGGCAGCGCGAATGCCGACAAGACCTGGAGCAAGGCCGATGCCGTGGGCTCCCTCTTCCCCGCGGCGGGCAAGACCGCGGGCGTGGTGTCGATCAACACGCACGCCGACGAGACCCAGCTGCTCCCCGGCGTCCTGGGCGCCGACGCCGGGCGGTTCGCGGACGGCGACCTGCTGCACGCCGGCAACTACACCGCCTCGCCCCAGCTCGACGGATCCCTGCTCTTCATGATCGGCTGCCACGCGGGCAACAACCTGCCGACCGCCTACTACGGCGACGTCGCCGACTGGGCTGACGTGTTCTCGCAGGCCGGCGGCTTCGTCGGCAACACCGGCTACGGGCTCGCCAACAACGTGACGACGGCGCTCGGCGAGCGGCTGCTGTCGCTCTACTCCAACTGGATCGGCGTCGAAGCAGCCGGTCGGCCGGTCTCGGCCGCCGGCGCGCTCACCTACGCGAAGCAGTCCTACCTCGGCGGA
The DNA here is from genome assembly GCF_056403635.1 of Microbacterium sp. P2_F9. Lineage (NCBI taxonomy): Bacteria > Bacillati > Actinomycetota > Actinomycetes > Micrococcales > Microbacteriaceae > Microbacterium > Microbacterium sp. P2_F9. The sequence goes on from NZ_JBFUFC010000010.1 coordinate 37,239, forward strand.
CTCGGGCTCTACTCGGGCTACGACGAGAAGGCGCTCATGGAGGCGGTGTACTACGGCCTCCCGATGTACACGTTCGCGACGCCGACCAAGGCGCAGCCGCTCCCGCAGATCCCCGCGCTCACCAAGGTCGCCGGGCCCTCGGAGGGGCTGCTCTCGGCGAGCCTCACCCTGACCCCGTCGTTCGAGAAGAAGACGGTGAAGGATGCCGCGGGCAAGGACGTCGCGTATCTCGCGGCCGCCGCGAACTCGGCCCCCACCGCCGTGCAGGACTCGCTCGCCGTCCCCGGGCAGCCGATCCTGCCGAGGGTCGTTTCGCGCCTCGACCCCGCACTGATGCCCGCCGGAATGGTGCCGCGCGGCGCGCTCATCAAGGAGCTGACCTCCACGGTGACCGACATCACGGTGCCCGCCTTCGCCGAGGCGACGATCGGAGTGACGCAGCCGTCACCTGCGCGCAGCGACGTCGCCTTCCCGTCGACGTTCGCGAACGTCACACGGCAGGGCACCCCGACCGGCCCGGTCGACCTGCTCGTCGTCACGCCGGGGCGCGTGGATGCCCCGGCCGGCGGAAAGGGGGTCGTGGAGAAGTTCGACACGATGAACCTCGAGGTCGTCTACGGCCCCGCGACGTCGACGGACACGACAGCTCCGGGCTTCCGGGCCGTTGTGACCCCGCTCCCCGGCGCCAGGACCTTCAGCGTGTTCACCGACGCCGACGTCACATCGGTGCGGCTGCTCGTCCAGCCGATCGGCAGCGCGGGCAGCACCCCCTGGGCCTCCTACCAGATGTCCAAGCCCGGCGCCGCGTGGGTCGTTGATATCGACATCGCCGGCCCGGTCCGCTGGATCGTGCAGGCCGTCGACGCGGCCGGCCATGTCGGGATCGACACCGGGCGCGGCCGGCTGCCCACCGCGGGCCTGTCCGCTCCGCGGCTGGGCGCCCCGGGCGACGCCGTCTCGGTCGCCCTCGGCGACCGGGTGGTGCGGTCGGTCGTCGTCAACGCGAACAGCACGGACGGTCTCGACGGATCGTTCGCGATCATCGATGCAGCCGGCAACGAGGTCGCCTCCGGAGCGGCAGAGATCACCCAGGACTCTGCGCACGTCGTGCATGTCGTCCTCGACCATGTCACGACGATCCCTGGCGCCTTCAGTGCGGCCGTCACGGTGTGTCGACTGCAGCTGTGCGAGTCGACCTCGTTCCCGCTCGAGGTGACCGTCGCCAACACCCCACCCACCGCGACCGTCGAGCTCACCAGCAGCGCGGCCGCGGTCTGGCCCGATTCGACCCTCACGGCGACCGCGGTCGGCGCGGACGCGGATGGGGATGCCGTGACCCTGGCGTACGCCTGGACCCGCAACGGCGTCCCGATCGACAACGGCGCTGCCGTCCTCGCCCTCTCCGGGTTCGCTCAGCCGGGTGACGTCATCGGCGTGACGGTGACACCGGCGGACGCGCGCGGCGGCGGGCACCCGGCATCCGCCACCGTCCTGGTGAAAGAGCCGCCCGCACAGCCCACGGGACCGCACATCACGGCGACCGCGACGGCCGGCGGCGGCGCCTACGTGGCGGGCACGTGGAGTCGCACGCCGGTGACGGTGACGTTCTCGTGCTCATCCGGGGCGACGGTCGTCGAGTGTCCCGCCTCCGTGACCATCGCGAACACGGACGACGACGGCGAGGTCGTGATCGGCGAGATGCAGGACAGCCTGCACCGCACCGCCCAGGCGCAGGTCGTCGTGCTGGCAGACGGGACGGCCCCGTCCCTCGCGCCCACCGTCTCCCCGAACCCGGTGCCGTTCGGCGGCAGCGCGTCGGCCGAGGCGCACGCGGCCGATGACGGATCGGGCCTCGCCGCGCAGTCCTGCGACAGCCCGGTGACAAGCCTTCCGGGGAACTTCACCGTGGAGTGCCGGGCGACCGATGTCGCCGGTAACCGGGGCACCGCCTCCGCCAGGTTCACCGTCCAGGCTCCCACGCCTCCGACGATCTCAGCGAGCGCCACCACCGCCGGCGGCCAGCCGTACGTCGAAGGCACCTCGAGCGGCTCAGCCGTCACGGTGACGTTCATCTGCACGGCACCCACACCGCTCAAGGCCGCCTGCCCCGCCCCGCGGACGATCTCGGACGACACGCCAGCGGCCGGCGTCACGGTGACCGGGTCGATCGAGGATCTGTTCGGACAGTCGGCGTCCGCCTCGCTCGTGGTCAGGATTGCGCACTTGTGCCTCGCCAACCTCGATCGCAAGGCTCTGGCCCCCGTCAACGCCGACGGGTCGAGCGTCTTCGGGCGCTCGTCGGGGGTGCCGGTGGTGTTCAGCGCATGCGACGCTGCGGGCAAGCCGATCGGCACGAAGGACTTCGTCAAGAGCGTGACGCAGCTCTCGAGCACGCCACTGCCCAGCCAGGCGGGCGTGAACCAGCAGAAGTACCCGCCGTCGGCGAACTTCGCGTTCAACAAGGCGACGGGAACCTGGACCGGCTACATCCAGGCGTCGAAACTGACCCCCGGCAGGCAGTACGTCTACCGGGTGCTGCTCCGCGACGGCACGTCCTTCACGCTGACATTCGGAGTGCGCTGACGACACCACGCGACCCATAGCGGTGCGCGCTCCTTCGTGAGATTCTTCTCATCTGGGGCACGTTCTCAATTGGCATGCCCTTCCGGCTCGCTCGTGGAGGAGGGGGTCCGCTGAGCACTCGCACGCAGCCGCGCCGTACCGCCGCAGCCGCCGTCGCATCACTGATCGTCGTCGGCTTGGTCTCGGTCGCGCCGCCCGTGCAAGTCCCGGCTGCCGCATCGGGCATCCCCGCGCCGGCCGGGGCGGAGACGTTCCAGGTGTCGCAGAGCGCGGGCGGGTCCTCGACCGAGCCGTTCCTGACCTCCGACGGTCAGCGAGTCATCTTCACCTCCACCGCCACCGATCTCGTCCCCGGCGACACCAACGGGGTCGCGGACGTGTTCGAGTCGGTCGCAGCACCCGATCCCGCTGTCCCGTTCTCGGGAGCGGCAGCGCGCGTGAGCCTCCCCGATGGCGGTCCGGGCGCCGGACAGGCGAACGGGCCCAGCGGCGAAGGCGTCGCCAACGCGGATGGACGCTATGTCGTGTTCTCGAGCACCGCGACCAACCTCGTCGCGGCGGGCGGCACCGCGGGCCGCAAGAGCGTCTACGTGCGCGACACCCTGCTGGGCAGGACCTTCCGGGTGCAGGGCGCCGCCGAGCCCGACGGCGCGTCCTACGACCCCGACATCAGCGACGACGGTCACCTCGTCGTCTTCACCTCGGACGCGACGAACCTCTCGAGCGGCGACACGAACGCGGCGCCCGACGCCTTCCTCGCCAACCTCGACGCGAACGGCGACGGGGTCTTCGGCGACATCCAGCTCACCCGCTTCATGAGCGAGCTCTCGGTGCCCGGCGGCACCGAGCAGGCGCGGATCAGCGGGAACGGCGGCGAGATCGTCTTCGTCGCCCACCAGAACGCCCTCGACCCGAGGAATCCCGCCACTGTGACGAGCGGCGATTTCGTGTATCGCGGGAACATCGTCGCCGTCAGCACCTTCGCGGACCTCATCGCCTCGAACGCCCACGATCCGAGCATCGATGCGACGGGCGACACCGTCGCCTACATCGACGACCAGGTGTGCGATGGCCTGCCGGCGGTCATCGCGGCGACGTTCGATGCGGCCTACTACTACGCCGCCGTCGGCACCGACAGCACCGACCCGCGGGTCGGCTTCACGGCCGACCCGGTGATCTCCGCCGACGGCAGCCACGTCGCCTGGACCACGAC
>NZ_JBFUFC010000011.1:0-40976 GCF_056403635.1 Microbacterium sp. P2_F9
GGGGGGGAAGCACCACCCGCGACGTGAGGTACACCCTCGACGCGTCCCACGACGACGCCATCGACGCCGCCTACTTCGCGAAGTACGGCAGCGGATCCCCCAGCAGATCCATCACCAGCGCGCTCGCGAAGCAGACGACTTTGCGGGTCGACCCGCGCTGAGCGGCATCCGACACCACGGTAGCCTCGGGGGCGTCAGTCGACGGCGACTCGAGGAACGGACGGCACGCCATGGCACACGTGAAGTGGGGCATCCTCGCGACCGGAAATATCGCCCGCCGGTTCGCCGAGACCCTCACCCAGTCCGACACCGGAACGGCCGTCGCCGTCGCAAGCCGCGATCTCGCCAAAGCCGAGGCGTTCGCAGCCGAGTTCGGCATCCCCGTCGCGCACGGCTCGTACGACGACCTGCTCGCTGATCCGCAGGTTGAGGCCGTGTATGTGAGCACGCCGCACCCGCAGCACGCGGAATGGGTCATTCGGGCGGCTCGCGCGGGCAAGCACATCCTCTGCGAGAAGCCCGCCGCGTTGACCTTCGCGCAGGCAGAGGCCGCCATCGAGGCAGCGCGCGCGAACGACGTCTTCTTCATGGAGGCGTTCATGTACCGCTGTCACCCGCAGACAGCGAAGCTCCTCGACATCGTGCGATCCGGCGAGATCGGCGAGATCCGGCTCATCCGCGCCCAGTTCAGCTTCCAGGTCGACCCAGATCCGTCGAGTCGACTGTTCTCGAATGCGCTGGGCGGCGGCGGCATCCTGGACGTCGGGTCCTACTGCATGTCGATGGCCCGACTGATCGCCGGTGCGGCGCGGGGACTGCCGTTCGCCGAGCCGCTCTCGGTCAAGGCCGTCGCCAGGCTCGACCCCTCCCAGGGCACCGACCTCTATTCCGCGGCGACTCTGGAGTTCGAAGGCGGAGTGCTGGCCGAGCTCACCACCGGCGTGCTCTTGAACCAGCCGAACACCGTCACCGTGTTCGGCTCGCAAGGCTCCGTCACCGTCACCAGCCCCTGGTTCGCCGGCGGGCCGGGAGCTCGCATCCTCGTCACCCTCGACTCCGGCGATCAGCGCGAGATCGACACCGAGACCGCGATCGACGCGTACCACTTCGAAGTCGACACGGTGGCCCGCCACATCGCCGACCGCGCGGCGCCGTCACCCGCCATGAGCCCCCAGGACACCCTCGGCAACATGCGGGCCCTCGACGCGTGGCGCAAGGAAGCCGGGGTCGTGTACGAGGCGGAGCGGTTCGAGACCGTCGTTCACCCGCTGTGGGCGGAGACGCTGTCCCGCCGGGAGCCCGCACCGATGCGGTATGCGTCGTTTCCCGGGGTCGAACGCCCGCTCGCACGGCTCGTGATGGGCGGGATGTCTGCCCCTGCGGTCGGCGGCCAGATCGTGCTCGACGAGTATTACGAGCTGGGCGGCAACGTGCTCGACTCGGCGTTCATCTACGGCGGGGCGGATGAGGCGATCGGCCACTGGCTTCGCACTCGTGGAGTCCGCGATGACGTGGCACTCATCGTCAAGGGCGCCCACACGCCCCACTGCACGCCCGAAGCGCTCACCGAACAGCTCGGGATCAGCCTGGATCGCCTCGGCACCGACCACGGCGAGATCTACATCATGCATCGYGACAACCCCGCGGTCCCCGTCGGCGAATTCATCGACGTCCTCAACACCCACCGGCAAGCGGGCCGCATCGGCGCGTTCGGCGCCTCGAACTGGAGCATCGCGCGCCTGTCCGAAGCCAACGCGTATGCCGACGCGCACGGCCTCGAGGGATTCTCCGTGCTCAACAACCAACTCAGCCTCGCGGCTGTCGTCGAGCCGGTGTGGGAAGGATGCATCAGCGCCGGCGATGGGGCCTCGCGTCGCTGGCTGGCCGAGCATGAGTTCCCGCTGCTCGCGTGGTCGAGCCAGGCACGCGGGTTCTTCACACCGCGTGCCGCCCCGGATCGGCTCGAGGATGCCGAGCTCGTCCGCTGCTGGTACTCCGACGCGAACTTCGAGCGCAAGCGTCGCGCCGCCGAGCTTGCGAAGGCCAAGGGCTGCGAAGAGATCAACATCGCCCTCGCCTGGGTGCTGAACCAGCCATTCCCGGCGTGGACACTGATCGGCCCGGCCACCACCGGCGAACTGCACAGCAGCCTTCGCGCCCTCGACGTCTCGCTCACTCCGGACGAGATCGCGTGGCTCAACCTCGAGTCGGTCGCCGGTCAGGACTGACTGTTCCATTAGGCGGTCCGCGCATGGACTGACGCCGTCAGACTCTGGAGTGGATCAGGCAGGCCTCAGCTGATCGCCTCCACCGCCGCCTGGATCGCGGCGAGCGCCGCGTCCGGGCGCGAGACCATCGAGACGTGGGATGCCTCGACTTCGGTGGTCGTCGCGTTGGCACGCTCGGCCATGCGACGCTGCGTCGCGATCGGGATGACCCGGTCTTCGGTTCCGAGCACCGCCCAGCTGGGGATCGTTCTCCACGCGGGCGCCGCCGACGGTGTGACATTGGCGACGAACGACGCCGGTCGCTGGGTCGCGACGATCGTCCACCGATCCGCTTCCGGCAGGTCCTGCGCAAAGGAGGTGTGGACCGCGTCCGGCTTCAGGAACGCTTCGGCCGCTCCCTCCGGCGCACCCGGATAGCCGGCGACATCGAACACGGTCGTGGGATCGGCGACCGCAAGAGCCGAGCCCGAGCCCTCGAGGATGGCGACGACCGTCTCCCCCTCGTCCGGGATGAAGGCGTCGACGTAGACGAGCGCTTGGACGTCGCCCGCCTGGGCACCGGCGTTGGTGATCACCGCGCCGCCGTACGAGTGCCCGACGAGCACGACCGGACCGCTGGTGCGCTGCGCGAGGAACGACGCGAGGTACGCGGCATCCGTCGTCAGCCCGCGGAGCTCGTTCGGGGGCGCCAAGACCGTGAATCCCTGCGCCTGCAGCGGTACGCTCACGGCATTCCAGCTGGACGCATCCGCCCACGCACCGTGGACGAGGACAATGGTCGGCTTGCTTTCTGGCATTCGACTTCCCTTCAAATGGCATCGCCGAATGGCGACTCGATGTGGTGGGGTCGCGTCCTGTGGAGCGCCAGACGCTGACACACACGCTAGAGCGTGGACGGATGCCGCCACCGGGTGATGCGGGCACCTCTGGCCGCTGCGCTATGGAGGAGGTAGAACGGGTTCATGGCAACCCCGCTGGTGTTGGGGCCGATGCTGCGCTACGTCGATGAGACGACCGCCAGCATCTGGGTGGAGACGCGGGCAGACGGTGTGGTCAGCGTCCACGCTGAGGGACGATCGTGGCAGGCCCGCACCTTCACTGTGCACGGCCACCATTTCGCCCTCGTCGAAGTCGACCAACTGCAGCCCGGGAGCGTCTCGCCGTATTCGATCGAGATCGACGGGGTTTCCGTCTGGCCGGACCCGGACTCCGAGTTCCCAGCATCGGTGATCGCCACGCGCACGCCCGGACGGCGGCCGCGGATCGCCTACGGGTCGTGCCGCACCAGCGTCCCCCACGATCGGGAAGGCAATCGCACCCATGGCGTCGACTCGTTGCGTGCCTTTGCCCTCGCGGTGGCTGACGGCCGCCAGACCCGACCGGACCTGCTGCTCTTCCTCGGCGACCAGGTGTACGCCGACTCAACCTCGAAGGAGATGCAGGCATTCATCCGAAGTCGGCGCGACATCCACCAGGAACCGGGCAAGGAGCTCAAAGACTTCGAGGAATACGCCCACCTCTATCAACTGGCGTGGTCGGACGAAGCCAATCGGTGGCTGCTGTCGTGCGTGCCGACCGCGATGATCTTCGACGATCACGACATCCGCGATGACTGGAACGCCTCGCTCGACTGGAGAAGGAAGATGGAGGCCACCTCGTGGTGGCACGAGCGCATCGTCGCCGGCTTGGCGTCGTACTGGGTGTACCAGCACCTCGGCAACCTGTCTCCCCAGGAGCGGGCCGCAGACGAGTTGTGGCGGCAGGCGGCCGGGCGTGACGGGGCTGCTTCATGCGACCTCAGTGGCGCGCTCGACGAGTTCGCCGACCGCTGCAACAAAGACCCGAACAGCTACCGCTGGAGTTACTGCCGAGACTTCGATGGAACGCGTCTGATCGTCGTGGACTCCCGCGTGGCGAGAGATCTCACGCCGTCGGCTCGGGGGCTGCTGAACGCTCAGGAGCTCACTTGGTTCGACGAGCACATGCGGGGCGGATTCCGCCACGTTCTGATCGCGACCTCGCTCCCGCTCCTCCTGCCGCTGGGTCTGCACCACGTCGAGGCATGGGACGAGGCCATCTCGCAGGGCGCGTGGGGCCGACCGGCAGCGTGGGTCGGGGAACGGCTGCGGCAGGCCGTCGACCTGGAACACTGGGCGGCGTTCCAGAACAGCTTCCAGAGCGTTGCCGGGATCGCGACGGAGCTGGCCGACGGCGACCGCGGCCCGTCGCCGTTGACGGTGACCTTCCTGTCCGGTGACGTGCACTTCTCCTACCTTGCCGAGGTTGAGCGCCACGATGGCAGCCGCATCGTGCAGGCCGTCTGCTCACCCATGCGAAACCCCCTGCCTCGCTTCATGCGCTGGTTCTCGGTGGTGATGTCGTATGGCGCGGCAACGCCATTGGGGGCGGCCGCCGCGCAATCTGCAAAGGTTCCCGACCCACCGTTCCGCTGGAAGACAGTCAAGGGTCCCTGGTTCGACAACAATCTGGCGCTGCTGCAGGACGGGCCGGATGGACTCACCATGACGTGGCACACGGGTGTGGTCGAGCACGGAGACGAGCTGCACCCCCGTCTCGAGGAGGTGGCATCCATCACGGTGCCCGCGAAGAGAGACGCCAACCTGTCGTCCTGAGCGGCTGCTCGTAACCAACGCACGAGCGGGTCGCTTAGCGGGGCCACCCGACGTCGGACGGGTCGGGCATGGCCCCAAGACTCAGAAGGGTGCGACGGGTTCGGCGCCGGCGATCGGGTCGACGGTGAAGACGGGGACTTTCCGTTCCGGGTAGACGACGTATCGTCGCCCGGTCGGGGAGGTCCATTCGATGGCGCCGCCGCTGTCGGGGATCTGGCGGATCGCCCAGTTACCGTGGTGGCGGACGGTGTGGTGGCCCTGGCAGAGCGGGCAGTGGTTCTCGAGGCAGGTGTGGCCGCCGTCTTGCCAGGCGACATCGGGAGGCGGGCATCCCGCAGCCTGGTGCCATGCACCGGTCGGCCCGCCATTTCACGAGCCTGCGCAACGGGGCCGGGGGTGGGTATTGGTCGCGGCCGACGGAGAGCACCATCCCGGTCTCCGGGTGGGTGAGCACCCGCATCCAGGACGCGTCCCCACCGCACAACTCCCGGGCGACCGAGACCGGGATCGGCCCGATCCCCTCCACCACGGGCAGATCGGAGGCCAGTGCGGCCTCATCGCTGAGGAGGGCCAGCACCGGGGCGGTGACCACCGCCGTGGCCCGGATGCCGCGCGACTCGGGGGGCAGGGCATCGGTGAACCCGTCGATGAGGAGGTCGCAGATCACGTCGGTGCGGATCTGATCGAGGGTGCGGGTCTCGCCGTCGCGGCCAAAGATGGTTTTGGCGATCGCGGTGGCCCGCTCTTTGATCGCATGCAACTCCACGATGGGCGCATGCACCAGCAGATCGCCCATCCCATCGACGCAGGGTTCAAGCGCGACGTGTCGGCTCTCTGCGGCGGCGGCCCAGCGTTCCTCGATCGTCGGGGCTTGCGCCTTCTCGATCAGGGCGCGCAGTCCACGCCGGAACGTGCCGACCGGCTCCGCCTCGGCCAGCACCAGCGCCCTCGCTGCTACGGCGTCGCGGAGCTCGGGCATCAGTTCATCCACGGCGTCGGCCAGGATCTCGGCGTGCTTGAGCGTGATCCGCCCGCCCGCCAATGACTCCAGGACGGCCGGGTACCGGTGCACGAACGCGGCCGCGAGCGTGATCATCCGGCCGGCCGCGTACTCCGTCACCCGCAGCGCCGTCGCCAGCTCCAGCCGGATCCCGCGCTCGACGACCTCGCCGACACCCAACCCGGCACGCTCGGCCACGGCAAGGAGTTCCCGGCGCATCACGTCTACCCGCCGCAACTTCTGCGCGGCGAACACCGCCTCCATCGTCGCGATCTCGAGCACCCCGTCCAGCGCATCCGGGGCCGCTGCTCCATCGACGTCGCCCGGCCACGCATCCTGACCCTCAGGCTCGGGGTAAAGCTCCGGATCGAACATGAACTTAGAGTAGAACATACCTCCGACACTGGACCGGCCCGCCCGCGAGGGCTCGGAGCGTTTCGCGTGCTCCGCTCGCTCAACGATTGATCATCAGATGGCGGATGGAGACTCTGTCCCACCGGATCCGTCACGCAGCGCGCCGGCGCGTCGAGCGGAGTGGATGACGAGTGACAGCCCGCCGAAGACCGTCGCGCCGCCGAAGATCATCGCGCTCACGCCGACGCCCCAGGATGATTCGACCGTGGTCGCGAACGACAGGATCGCGGCTTGGGCGAGCACGAGAAGCACCAGGGCGCTGCCGACATTCACCACGCGGATGCTTCGCACGAGAGGCTGCTTCGAGCGCCGCATCCGAATCGCAGCTGTGATCGCGAACCCGAGCTCTACGAACGCGATCAGCGCGAGGATCTCCGCGACGAGGGGCTCGAACGCCACTGACACCGTGGTCCCCAGCAGAAGCGGCAGACAGAGTCCGACATAGAGTGCTGCCGATGCCGTGAGGACGATCCCGATCTTCGTGGCCGCCCGATACTGCTCGACCGCCGACGGGGCAGGCAGGTGCTCCGACGACCGCGCTCGCCGATAGCTGTGCACGGCGAGCGCCTTCGCGAGACCCACGCCCAGGGAGAAGAGGACGTTGGCGAGCAGGAAGAGATTCGGCTCGACCAGGAACAGCACGAGCTTGGCTGCCGCGAACAGCAGGTTGAACAAGGCGGAGATGCCGGCGTAGAAGAACGATCGCTCGTCCATCGTCGCCAGCCACCACGGCGTCCGCTTGCCGCTGCCTGCCGGCGTGATCGTGGGCCCGGTCATAGCCTCATCTTGGCCGGTCGAGCCCAGACGGCCAACAAACCCTGAGCGCTGCCGTGTCAGCTGTCGAGCGCAGCCAGGATCTCCGCCGTGGTCGCCACCTGCGCCATCATCGGGAAGATGCGCTGGATGCTGTTCTCGTGCGTCTCCGCGCGAAGGTCTGTCACGGCATCCGATGCGATCACAAGCTCGTATCCGAGGTCGTGCGCCTCGCGGGCCGTCGACTCGACGCCGATGCTCGTCGCGACGCCGGTCAGCACGAGACGCGTGATGCCACGGTCGCGCAGCAGCGTGTCGAGGCCGGTCCCGGAGAAGACGCTCCACGCGGGCCGGGTGACCCGGAGGTCGTCGGGCTGCACGGCGAGCACCTCGAGCGGCTCGCGGAAGCCGTCCGGCTCCGGCCGCGACGGCTGCCCGTCGGCACCAGGACGGCTCAGCGCGAACGTCGCGATCACGACGGGAAGCCCGTGACCGCGGAACGCCGCCGTCAGCTCGCTCGCACGCTCCGCGACGGCGTCGACGGGGCTGAAGAACGGGTTGCCCGCGGTCCCGTGCTGGAGGTCGACGACGACCAGCGCGGTATCGGTGAGCGGTGTGGTCAACGTCATGTTGTGCTCCTGGCTTGTGGGTGGTGGCACGATCAGCGACCGGGAAGGGGGACGCGTCCGGTCGCGACCGCGGCGACGCTGCCACCATCGACCAGCAGATCGGTGCCGGTGATGAAGCTCGCCTGCGGTCCGACGAGGAAGGTGACGGCATCCGCGATGTCGCTGGGGGTGCCGATGCGGCCGGTGCCGGAGTTGTCGACCATGGCGCGCATGAACGCACCCGACGGGCTGCCCAACTCCAGGCGTCCCATCGCGGTGGAGATCACACCGGGGCTGATGCTGTTGATCCGGGCTCCGCGAGCGCCCCAGGCGGCGGCGGCATCCTGCACCTGGATCCGATTCGCCTGCTTGGCGAGTCCGTAGGCGATGCCCGCGTGGCCGAGTGCCTCGGGAGCGAAGAACGGCAGGTCCAGCAGGCCCTCGGGCGTGGCGGTGCGGATGAGGTGCGCCTGCTCCGAGGTGAACGGCGGGGTGATGTGACCCGACGAACTCGAGATCACGACGCCGGCGGCACCGGGCGCGACGACAGCGGCGAACGCCTCCAGCACAAGGGCAACCCCGAGCAGGTCGACCTTGAGCACAGCCTCGATCGGGGCCTGCGTCGGCGACACGCCAGCGGTGTGCACGACCTGGGTGATCGAGCCCAGTGCATCGGCCTGCCGGGCCAGCGCCTCCACGGAAGCGCGGGATGAGACATCCACCTGCGCAGTGACCACGTCGAAGCCGTCCGTCGTCATGGACTCCGCAAGCCGATCCAGCAGGTCGGTGTTGAAGTCGGCCAGCAGCGTGGTCCGCCCGGGGGCGAGTCTGCGGGCGATGGTCTCGCCCATCCCACCCGCGCCGATGACAACCAGAACATCCGACATGATGCCTCCCTTGGCAAAATCTTGACAAGACCATTTCGAGACGAGATGGCTCGTATATCGATACTACGCTGGAGAGATGGATGCCAGCCCCCCGAGTCGCGGCCGTCCGCGCAGTGCGTCGGCGCGGGCGTCCATCATGGCCGCCACGCAGGATCTGCTTCGCGAGGTCGGGTACGACCAGGTGACCATCGTCGATATCGCCGCGCGTGCGAAGGTCGGAAAGCAGACGGTCTACCGCTGGTGGCCCTCGAAGGCCGCGATCGTCACGGAGTGCGTGCTGGAAGGGATGATCGACTTCACGCTGATCACCGCCCCGGCGTCGGKAGCCCCCGCGGCCGATCTCGCCGCCTGGCTGGAGGCCTCCCATTCCACCATCGCCTCACCGGGCACAGCGCCGCTGCTGCGCGCACTCACCGCCGCTGCCGCCACGGACGACGAAGCCGCGACACGCATGGCCGAGCGGTTCACGGGCCCCCTGCGCGATGCGATCCGGGACACGCTCGAGGAGGGGATCGCGGCCGGTCAGATCCGCCCGGATGCAGACACCGCTGCGATCGCAGACCTGCTGCTCGGCAGCCTGATGTACGCCATCCAGACGCGAGACGACACGGCGGCCACTCGCGCCCCAGCCGTCATCGACACCATCCTGCGCGGCATCGCCGCCCGGTCGGCGTGACGACGACTCGGAGCGATTCGCACCTACTGGTCGTCTGCGCCGGCGATTCCGTCAGCCGCCACGATCTGGACGGCGCAGTCCCGGACGCAGCCGGCAACGACGTTCAATCCGCTCGTCACGTGACCGACCAGGACAAGATCTCCCGCGGGAACCGCGGTCCCCTCAGAGAGGAAGACCACGATGCTCTGCTCTGACGCCAAGTATGCGACGTCGCCCGCGCGGTAGCCGCTCATCTGGTCGGCACTATCAATGTCGAGTGGCTCGGGAAGCGGGGCGAACTCGGCGGTGCCCATCCGATCGGAGAAGTTCAGTACGAGCGGCAGCTGCAATGCGAGCTCTGCCGCCACGGAGGATTCGTTGAGGGTGATCACGGCGACAGGAGGGTTGTCTGCGACGGCGGCCGGGCCACCTACGCCGTTGGAAGAGAGAACGGGGGCGGACGCCAGCAGCAGTATTGCGGCGACGGTGTTGAGAACCCGCTGCGGGGTGAGGCTGCTGCGAAGACGTGGGGGCATGACGTCAAGCAAAGGGTGTCGTACGCGCGGGCGGGAGTCCCTGACTTGACGTGCCCTGACGGGGCATCCCAGTCCCGCGAGCGGTCGTCCTACCCTGAGGGCATGGATAACCGTTCCGAGGTCCGCGACTTCTTGATGTCGCGTCGCGCGCGGGTCGAGCCCGAAGACGTCGGCTTGTCCCGTGGTACCGACCGTCGGGTACCGGGCCTGCGCCGAGGCGAGGCTGCCGCGCTCGCTGGAGTCAGCGTGGAGTATTACGCCCGGTTGGAGCGGGGCGCGATCGCCGGCGCGTCGGATGCGGTGCTGGACGGGCTCGCGAAGGCTCTGCAGATGGATGACGCGGAGCGCGAGTATCTCCACCGACTCGCCCATCAAGCCGGAGGAGTCAAATCCGGGAGCCGCAGCAACGGAAAGCCGACGCCCGTGTGGCGGCCATCCCCGAGCATCCAGTGGTTCCTCGACTCGATGGAGTCCACCGTCGCGATGATCGGCAACGGCCGGACCGACCTGCTGGCGTGGAACCCGCTCGGCGGGGCGCTGATGGACGAGATGATCACCACCGCGACGACGTCTCCTCCGAACTTCGCCCGGTTCCTCTTCCTGGAACCGGTGGCACGCCGGTTCTACCCGGACTGGGACGCGGTCGCGCGGATCAATGTTGCGCAGCTGCGCACCGAGGCCGGACGCGACCCCAACAGCAAGCAGCTGCACGACCTCGTCGGCGAGCTCTCCACCMGCAGCGACCACTTCCGGCAGCTGTGGGGACGCCACGATGTGTGGGAGCACCAGTCCGGCGTGAAGCGGTATCACCACCACGCGGTCGGCGACATCACCTTGCACTTCAACGGGCTGGATCTCGTCGGCCACGAGGCCGTGCAGCTCACCGTGCTCGGCGCCGAACCCGGCTCACCCGACCACCAAGCGCTCCAGCTGCTCGGCACCTGGGCTTCCTCTGCCCGACAATCCGAAGAATCTTCAAGCGAGCCTCGTGGTTCCGGATTACGCGTAGAGGTCCGAGCGGTCGGCGACCACACGAAGCCCCGCTGAAGGGTCCTCGACGACTTCGAACAGCTGAGCTCGAACATGGGGCGTCCCCATCCCGCGATGCAGCACGAGCATTAGCACTCCCTCAAAGGTGGTGAAGAGCATGCCGTGGCCGGCGTTGCCGTCCACCAGCACATCGAGCTGCTCCCATGGTCCCTCGATCGAACCGTTGCGCGAGATCGCCATCGTCTCGACGTACTCCGACGTGGCGCCATCGCGTCGGTAGGTCGCCCACAGCATCAGGAGTCCGCCATCGGCCAGCCGTCGCAGCTGGGGACCGTCGGTGACGTACGGCACCGGTGACAGCGCGCTCGGCGTGCGTTCGCGCAGGAGCTTCGCCTCCGAGCCACGGAAGAGGTGGATTGGGCCTCCGACAGAACGGCCGAGGTCGGCATCCAATCGGATCGCCTCGATCGTGCCGTCGAGAAGCTGCACCCATTCGTGCGCGTAGAGCATCCACGGCTGGCCCGCCTCGTCGATGTACAAGGTGCCGTCGAGGGTCATGAACTCACGCGGAGCAACCGGGCCATCGAGATCCAGCAGCTCGAACGGGCCGAGCGGCGAAGACGCGACACCGATCACCGTGCCCCGCGCGACAGGGGCGTACACCTGCCCGTCGCCCCGTCGCGCGGAGAACTGCGATGCGCCATCCGACGCCGCCGGCAGAGCGGAGCTGGAATCGTGCAGCGTCGTGAAGAGGTAGAAGCGCCCCTCGAACTCGTGCACCTCGGGAGCCCACGGCGATTCGGCGGGGTTCGCCCACGATCCGTCGGGAATTTCAAACACCGTGGTTGGGCCGACCCAGTTCCGGAGGTCGGCACTCCGGTACACCGTGACGACGGGAGCTGTCGGGGAGGACGTGTACAGGTAGTACGTCCGATCCGACTCGTTGGCGAGGATGAAGGGATCATGCGTCCAGAAGTCCGAGAGGACAGCGGTGTCAGCAGGGGTCACGGGGTACTCCGGGTCGGGGAACGGCGACGGTAGTTCAGGATCAGGATGAGGATGCTCACCCCGAACACCCACGCCGGGAAGATGAGGGCCACCCACATGCTCAGTGAGGTCACGAAGAGCAGGACGATCGCCACTGCGTAGGTCACGAACGCCAGCCACCGCGGCATCACGCCGGTGCGCAGCCACATCGTACCCAGCGAGATCAACATCACTCCCGCCATCCGCAGCGCATAGATGTTGCTGACCTGCAGCATGACGGCACGCCCGAAGGTCGTGACATCGGCACGGCTTGCGTCATCGGCGATGAGCGGTACAGACGCGACGATTCCGCCGGCGATCGCGGCGGATACGAACACCATGGCGAGGAAGAGCAGCCCGCTGYCGATGAAGACCGACGAGAAGAGCTGGTCTTCCGAGTCCTTGAAGCGATCGCGCACGACGCCCATGAACCACAGGAAGGCGATGCCCGCGAAGGGAACGAGCGACAACCCGATCGTCAGACGCGTCTTGGCTCCGTCGTCCAGCCACGCGGTGCCTGGCGAAAGCTGATCAGGCAGTGACGTACGCATCAGAATGAGCGCGGCGGTGAAGAGCACAGCGAACAGCACTCCGGCGAGCGCGGCCGCGCGGGGGCTGTCCAGCCGTCGGCCCAAATCGCGCCCGCTGGACGGTTCGGTCATGGGCGCTCGTCCCCGGTCGCCGCGGCGACGGCAGCTCGCACGGTCGCGAAGATATTCGTCTCGCCGATGACCTGCAGTGTCCCGGCGCGTCGCAGCAGGTCGAGTTCTGCCGCATCGGCATGCGCCAACAGGATGCGCACCCCCCTGTCGGCCAGTTGTCCGTGAACCTTCGTCAGGATGTCGGCGCCGTCGAGGTCGATCTCCGGCGTCGCCTCGAGATCGAGCACGACCGTGGTCGCATCGGTCGCCGACACAACGTCGAGAAGATCCGACCGGAAGGGCGCCGCATCGGCGAAGAACAGCGGCCCGTTGAGTTTGACGACCAGCACGCCGTCCGGGGCCGTCGCCTCCAGGTCGGGGTCGGCTTCGACGTAGACCTGGTGCAGGGCATCGAACGCCATCCGCCGCAGCGGCGACTTCGACGCACGCCAGACGAGGAGGGTCAGGGAAATCAGGATGCCGAGAACGATGCCGGTGACCACGCCGACGAAGAACAGCCCGATCGCGGTCCCCGCGAACGCGAAGAAGTCAGCCTTGTGGGTCTTGAAGATCCGCACCGCGACCTTCGGGTGGATCAGTCCGATGGCCGCGTCGATGACCACCGCCCCGAGGACAGCTTGCGGCAGGTTCGAGAACAGCCCGGCGAGGAACAGCAGCGTCAGGACGGTGAGCCCTGCAACCGTCAACCCGGCGAGCTGGGTCTTCTGACCGGAACCCTCGGCGACAGCCGTCTTGCTCAGGCTGCCGCCGCCGGCGAAGCCGCCCAGCAGGCCCGAACCGATCCACGCAGCGCCCTGCGCGATGAGCTCCTGGTCGGGGGCGAACTCCTGCCGGTGCCTCGCGGCGACATCGGTGGCGGTCGCGATCGACTCGCTGTAACTGACGAGGATGATCGCCAGCGCGCCGACCACCATCGACAGCCACTCGGCGACCGAGAAACCCGCCGGCAGCACCAGACTCGGAAGCCCGTCCGGCACCTCCCCGACCACGACCACACCATGCGCGGTCAGATCAAGCCACGAGACGGCCAGGATCCCCAAGATCACCACGATGAACGACCGAGGCAGCTTCGGGGCCAGGAAGCGCATCAGGAGCAGCACTCCGACCGCGGTGCCACCGACCGCCAGCGTGGCGAGGTTGGTCAGCGCGAGATCTTGCACCACGCCCACCAGCACGTTCCAATACGAGCCATCGGCCTTGGGTATCCCCAGGGTCTTCGGCAGCTGGTCGACGATCAGACCGAACCCGACCGCGAAGATGAAGCCCTCGAGGACCGACTTGGCGAGGAAGTTCGAAACCCAGCCCAGCCGGAGCACGCCCAGCAGGACATAGACGACCCCGACGCAGACAGTGAGCGCGATCACGGTGGCCAGATAGTTCGGTGAGGTCGAGGCGACATACAGCGCGGCAACCGGCGCGGTGACCGCCGCCACAGAGGCGGATGGTCCCGTCACGACCTGGCGCGTCGAGGCGAACACCGCATACAGCACCGAGGCGCCCAGGACCGTGTACAGGCCGTATTGCGGCGGCACCCCGACCACTTCCGCGTAGCCCAGCGCCTGCGGGATGACCAGCGCCCACACCGAAAGCCCCGCGAGGAGGTCGGGCCTGAGCCACGACCTCTTGTAGTGGGGCAGCCAATCGAAGATGGGCATGGTGCGGACGAGCGCGTTGCGCTTCTTTCCGGGCGTCATCGCCTCCGGACTCACGTCATCTCCTGCCGAAGCACCCCGGTCGAGCTCGAAGAGCCTGCTTCGTATCTCCGCGCTCGCGCGGTAGCCCCAGGTTAGGGGTCGAGGTGGCCACTCGCTACCGGCTCTCCTTCACCGCTGGCGGGACGGGGCCTTCCGGCGGGACGATCGCTTGACGCCCGTCGGCAGCCGGACCGGACCGGTGAACACCGTCTCGACGGTCATCGACCCGTCGGTAGGCCCGAGGACCGCGATCGGGGTCGTCGGAGTCACCGTGAGGGGCGCTATCGGCATCCTCCCCAGTCGCCGGTGTGCATGCACGTACGCCGGCACCAGCAGCACCACGGCGCCCGCCCACGCGAGCGGGTTCGACAACACCACGCCGACATACCCGAACGCCGCGCCGAGGACGATGGCGGCGCCGACCCGCATGATCAGTTCGACTACGCCGGTGAGCGTGGGGATGATCGCGTCGCCGAGGCCCTGCAGGGCACCGCGCATGACGAAGAGCACTCCGAGGATCCAGTACGTGACGCCGTTGATCGTGAGCATGAGCGCGGCCATCTCGACGACCTCCTCTGCTCCCGTGCCGACGAACAGCCGCACGAGCTGTGCACCGAACGCGACGAGCAGACCACCGAGGATGATCCCGGCGATGACGGCGATCCACGTCGCCTGCACGACTCCCCGGCGAATGCGGTCGGGCCGGCCGGCGCCGTAGTTCTGGGCGACGTACATCGAGGCGGCCAGGCCGATCGACTGCAGGAGGGCGACCGCCAGCCCGTCGACGCGCGACGCAGTCGTATAGGCGGCGACCGCGCCGGCGCCGAGCTCGTTGAGCGCGATCTGCACCGTGAGCGTGCCGATGGCGATGATGGATGCTTGGAAGCCCATGGGCAGACCCAGGCGCAGGTGGACGACGTAGTCGGTGCGCGTGGCTCTGAAGTCCACGCGCCGCAGGTGCAGCACGGGGATGCGACGATGCACGTACCCGAGGCAGAGGACGACCGACACCGCCTGCGATATGACGGTGGCGATCGCCGCGGCGCCCACTCCGCCCTCGAGCACCCCGACGAACAAGACGACGAGGGCGACGTTGAGGATGCAGGCGAGTGTGAGGAACACCAGCGGCGTGCGCGAGTCGCCGATCGCGCGGATGACGGCGGCGAGGTAGTTGAAGAACAGGATGGTGCCGGCACCGAGAAGACTGACCTGGGCGAACACCGTCGCGTCTGCCAGGAGCTCGGCGGGCGTGTTCATCAACGCGAGAACGGGTCCCGCGAGAAGAGGACCGCCGATCGTCAGGATCGCGCTCGCGATGGCGGTGAGGATCGTCCCTGTCGCCACCGACCGCCGCACGGCGACGAAGTCGCCGGCGCCGAACGCCTGCGCTGTCGGGATCGCGAAGCCGCTCGTCATGCCCCACACGAAACCCAGGAGAAGGAAGAGAAGACTGCCCGTCGCACCCACGGCGGCGAGCGCATTGACTCCGAGGTGACGACCGACGACGACGGCGTCGACGAATTGATAGAGCTGCTGCACCACATTGCCGATGAGCAGCGGGACCGAGAAGGCCACGATGACGCGCCACGGACTGCCGGTGATGAGGGAACGGGACATGCAGGTGCTCTCGGGACGAAGGGAGGTGACAGCTTCAGCCGAACCTCGAATCGATTCGAACCCAACTATTCTCCGTTACCGGGGACGCCAGAT
Organism: Microbacterium sp. P2_F9; assembly: GCF_056403635.1. Taxonomy (NCBI): domain Bacteria; kingdom Bacillati; phylum Actinomycetota; class Actinomycetes; order Micrococcales; family Microbacteriaceae; genus Microbacterium; species Microbacterium sp. P2_F9. The sequence continues at coordinate 15,797 of NZ_JBFUFC010000011.1, forward strand.
CAAAACCCGCGCTGCCCGCCGAGTTCCGTCATCCGCGAGTCTGACTCAACGTCCCTGCGCGTCGAGCCACTCCCGGGATTCCCGGAAGCCATCGGCGAGCGATGCGGCGCTCTCCTCGTCGATGCACAGCCAGCCGTCGTAGCCGGCCCGGTCCAGCGCGTCGAGCACTCCGACGAGATCGAGATGGCCTTGGCCCGCGATGCGCCACTCGCCGTCCGCGTAGTCCTTGAGGTGCAGGTTGTCGACGAACGGGCCGAAGGCGTCGATGAAACCGGGCAGGTCCTCGACTCCGGAGCGCGCAAGGTGCGCGGTGTCCACCGTGAGGCCCAGCACGCCCGGCTCCATCTCGTCGAAGAACTCGTGGAAGTCGCTGAGCACCATGACCGGCTGATCGGTGTGGTGATGCAAGGAGAACGCCACACCGCGATCACGCGCACTCACGGCCACCTCGGTGAGAATCCGCGCGAAGGACCGACGCAGTTCGCGGTCGACTCCTTCATGCGGGTGTCCATGGCAGAAGACGATCCGCTCCGCCCCGACCGCTGCGGCGAAGTCGATGGTCCTGTCGATGCGGGCCAGCCCGTCCGCGTCGAGCGAGTCCCCGGCGATGAGTCCGGAGTAGAGCCGGCATCCGTTCCCAGTTCGTCCAGCGCTCGCTGCGGCGCGTCGAGGAATTTGGCGTACTGCGCACCCTTCAACTGCAGGCCCTGGTAGCCCGCCGCCCGGAAGTCCGAGACGTATAAACCGAACTCGGCCTCGGAGACCGGCTTGGAGAACGCCCTGCGCAGCCGGCTCACTCGCCGATCACCTGCCTGCGGGCGGTGTCGAAGATGATCAGGAGCTCGCACTCTTCGTCGCCGACGTTGACGGCGTTGTGCGTCGCTCCCATGGGGATCGAGATGGTGTCGCCCGCGCGCATCTCGACGTACTCGTCATTCACCCGGTGGCGGATCGTGCCGCGCACCACCATGAGCACCTCGTCGCAGTTGGGGTGGTGGTGGACAGGGTTGTTCCGGCCGGGCTGGATGAAGCACTTGCCGACCGTGAGGACGTCGGAGTTGCCCTGCGAATCGGCGACCATCCATTCCAGCCGCCCCCACTCCTGCGGTTCGACGAGTGCGGAGCCGGCGGGAACGAGCCCCCCGCGGCGGGTGTGTTCGGTGGTCATGCTCTCTCCCTCGGTGGATGGGTCGTCGTCGTCACGGCAGCAGGCCATCGACGAAGGTCACGGGCTGGCCCGTGGCCGCGGATCGGTAAGCGCCGTCGATGAGCGCGATCGTCTTGAGATTGTCACGACCGGAGTTGGATGCCTCGATCCCGCTGTCGATCGCATCCAGCAGCTTCTCCAGCGCGCGGTATGCCGACAGGGGCTTGTTGCCGTCGAGTGCGTATTCATTGACGAACTCGTCGGTGCCCGCCGCTGTGGCGACGACGACCTTGCCGTCGGTGATCCGCAGCGTCCCCTCGTCTCCCAGCACGATGGTGTCCCAGTCGGTGATCCAGCTCGCGAAGCTGTCGGTATACGTGACCGTCACGTCGCCGAAGTGGATCTGGACGCTCGCATCGGTCTCGCCGATCGCGGTGACCGACGGCGCCGAGAACGTGCGGGCGACGAGCCAGGTGGCGTCATCCGGAACCAGCATCCGGAAGCCGTCGAGCCAGTGGACTCCCATCACCATCAGCGCGTGGTGCGGCTGCTCGTTGCGCCACCCCTCATCCTGTCGGTGCATCAGCTCGCGGTGGTTGACGGCCCGGACGCGCCCGATGCGGCCGGCTGCGATCAGCTCGCGGGCGAGCTCGAACCCGTAGTACTCACGGAAGTTCTGGTCGACCGCGAGCTGGACCCCGCCCTCGTCGGCGACGCGCACCAGCTCGAGCGCCTCGTCCAGGCCGGCGGCCATCGGCTTCTCCACCAGGATGTGCTTGCCCGCGGCGGCCAGCTCCCGCACCGTCTCGACCCGCACATGGCTCGGCGTGCACACCACGGCGACGTCGAAGTCGACCGCGGCGAGCGCCTCACTCAACGAGGAGAACGTCTCGGGGATGCCGTACGTGCTCGAGGCCCATTCCCTCCGCTCAGCGGAGGGATCGACCACCGCGACGACATCGATGCGGTCCGGCCGCATCTTGAAGCCGTCGAAGTGCATCGAGCTCACGCCCCCCGCCCCGATCACCGCGATGCGAGCACGTTTTCCGCTCGTCGTGTCGACTGCCGCCATCAGTTCCTCCTGAGGTCCACTGAGGTCGTCATCGACCTCTTCGTATAGGTTTACCCGGTCGAGAGTCACGTCCAAGGAGAGCCCCCATGACCGAAGTCGTCGTCACAGCCGTGTTCCAGCCCGCACCAGGTGCGAAGGAGCCACTGATCGCCGCGCTGCGCGAGGGCATTCCCGCCGTTCACGCCGAGAGCGGATGCCTCCTCTATGCCATCCACGACGCCGAAGACGGCACGATCGTCATGCTGGAGAAATGGACGTCGAAGGAAGACCTCGATGCCCATGCGTCAGGTCAGGCCGTCGTGCAGCTCAACGCGCTCATCACGCCCTACCTCGGGCGCCCCGTGACGGTCACGACGATGACGGCGATCCCCGCGGGCACCGAGCGGCAGGGTCTGCTCTGACCGACCCGTCACCCCGCCCGGAGTGGCTCAAGGCGGTGTGACGGCACCGAAAGGCGGGGTGGTCAGCGGCGGAACGGGTGGGCGTCGATGGCCGCGAGCTCGGCGTCTGTCAGATCCGCTCCCTCAAGTGCGGCCAGATTCTGGTCGAGCTGGGCGACGCTGGAAGCGCCGATCAGGGCGCTGGTGATCTCGGGACGCCGGAGCACCCAGCGGAGCGCGAGCTGCGAGAGATTCTGACCCCGCGCAGCAGCCACTGCCTTGAGCGCGCGTGCCGTGGCGAGGTACTCCTCGCCGATGTCCGACGAACTCATCCAGCGCCCCTCTGCGGCGCGGGAGTCTGCGGGAACGCCATCCAGGTAGCGCTCCGTGAGCAATCCGCCGGCGAGCGGCGAGAAGACGATGCACCCGGCGCCGAGTTCGTCGAGCGCGCCCAGCAGCCCATCCTCTTCGGGCTTGCGGTCGAAGATGTTGTAGCGAGGCTGGTGGATCGTCAGCGGGATGTCCTCGGCACGAAGCGCGGCGGCGGCAGCCCGGGTCTGCTCGGCGTTGTAGTTGGAGATGCCCACGTACAGCGCCTTGCCCTGCCGGACGGCGGTGGCCAGCGCGCCCATCGTCTCTTCGATCGGCGTCTCGGGGTCGGGCCGATGCGAGTAGAAGATGTCGACGTAGTCGAGCCCGGTTCGCTTCAGGGACTGGTCGAGCGAGGCGAGCATCGACTTGCGCGAGCCCCAGTCCCCGTAGGGCCCGTCCCACATGGCGTAGCCGGACTTGGTGGAGACGATGATCTCGTCGCGGTAGGCCGCGAGGTCGCCGTTGATGATCTGGCCGAAAGCCGTCTCGGCGGCCCCCGGCGGCGGACCGTAGTTGTTCGCCAAATCGAAGTGGGTGATGCCACGGTCGAAGGCGTGTGTCACCAGCGCTCGCTGAGACTCCCACCCCTTCGTCGTTCCGAAGTTGTTCCAGAGACCGAGCGAGATGCGCGGGAGCAGAAGTCCGCTGCGGCCGGTGCGGACATAGGGCATCGACTCATAGCGGTCGGCAGCTGCGATATGTGGCATCCCTCCAGTCTGTCGGAACCGCGCGCCTTCGCCCTACGCCTTCGCTTCGAGCAGCCATTCGGCCGCGTTCCGCACGAGGTCGCGGTGCTGCGCAGAGTCGTACGAACTGCCGTCGTGGCCGAGTCCGTCGTAGACGACGCGCGAAGTCGACCGCTGGTGGGCCCAGACGACCGGATGCTCCAACTCATCGTGCACGTGGGTTGCGAGCACTTCGACATCGGGTGAGACGCGGAGGTAGCTGTACCGCTCGTCCACCAGCACGAAGTCGTCGAGGCCGTCGGTGACGGGGTGGCCGGTGGGGAGGATATGGATCTCGGCATTCCCCTGCGGCGGGTGCATCGTGGTGCCGCGCACCCAGCGCCCGCCGAGGATCTCCTCCCATCGAGGATCAGCAGGAAAAGCGGTCGCCACGACGTGACTGGCGAGCAGCGCGCCCCCGGCCGAGACGTAGCGGAGGATTCCGTCCACGCACGCGGTGTCGGTGGGCAGCTCCCGCGCGTTGCTCCCGAAGTTCAGCGCGACGAGGTCCCAGTCGTCCGCCGTCAGGTCAGCGAGCACGGTGGCGACGTCGGTGGTCAGCGTGACGTCGTACCGCGACCCGAGGACGTCGACGAGGCGCTCGGAGGTCTCGGCGAACGGATGCCACGGATCGCTGTACTCACCGGCGCCCGAGACGATCAGAACCTTGCTCACTCGTGTCACGCTACCCAAACGATGAGGGTGGCGCCGATCGATCGACCGGCGCCACCCCGTTTTCGCTCTGTCAGCGCGGGGTCTCGGTCCAGCGCGCTGAAACGACGCGGGTGATGCTCGTCACGGCGCAGAGGCGACCCTCCGCCTCGACGCGCGCACGAGCCGCTTCGTCGAGGTCGATCAGGCTCTCCGTCGTGATCGGGACGATGTGCAGGGTGAGCTCCACCTCGGGTGACAGGTCGGTGATGTCCGCTCGCCAGGACAATCCGTCCCAGAAGCGGTCGCGGATGACGATGCCGTCCGCACGCAGCTGCGCGACATCCCCCTCCCAGTCGAGGACGAGCTCCACGCGGTCCCCCGGGGTGAGCGCATCCACGTCGGGAAGCGCGACCTTCCAGACCGCGGCGACCGCGTCGATCTGCGCGTCGGTGGGCGCTGAGGACCGACCCATGAACTCGCCATAGCGAATCGGCGGGTCGCCGGCCGCGCGAAGGGTGATGAGATCGACCCTCCGAGTCCCGGGTGCGGATCCGGTTTCCGCCTCGAGCCGGACGAACTCCGAACCCGTCCACCGGGTCGCGGTGGGCGCGTGCTCGGCGCGGAGCACGAGCCCGTGGGGTTCGCGCCAGACGGCATCCGGAGAGTCGATGAGATCGTCGCCGAGGTACCAGAGTCGCTCGGCCTGCCGCTCGTCGACGACGAGGACACGGAGGGCGTCGTCCACCAGGAGCGAGTCCCCCGGCGCGACATCGAACGGGTCATCGGCGACGATCTCTTCGTCCGCTGTGAGGATGCGCGCTCCCGGAGCGAAGCTGATGCGTGCGGGGATCCCGTCGTGTGCGCGCAGCACGATCGTGGGAATCTCCCCCTCGACGACGCCCGAAACGGATGCCGTCGCCCACTCGATGCGGACGCCGGCGAGCTCGAGGCGCAGCGGCCAGCGGGCGATGAGCCCGCTCGGGATGTCGATCGGTCGATCGGGCACGACGACATCCCCGCCGCCCAGACCGATCCGGAACTGGACATCGGCACCGCCCGCGAGCGGCTCGTGGGGCTGATGCGCGTTGATGAACAGGAATCCGCTGTCGCCGTCGGTGCGGACTGCCCAGCGCAGTGACCCGAGGTCGTGGATGTCGATCGGCGCGTCATCGGGAAGCGAGCTGTACATGTCGGCGAGACGAGCGCCGAAGGCGGAGAGGAAGGCGTTGTGGTCGCGGAGGAGGCCGAGACTCGCACCCGGTCGCCCGGTCGCGCCGATCGCGGCCTGGAAGTCGTAGTCGAACCGCGGGAGATCGTTGGGGTACTCCGTGGCGTGGGTCTCCTGCAGGTGATCGGCGGGGTTGGTGCCGCCGGCGAACATGTAGAAGCCCTGCCAGGCCGAGCCGTTTCCGATCTTGACGTTCGCGAGCGCCGCGATGTCGCGGCCGCGTGCGATCGGACGCCGATGGTAGGCCGTCGCCATTCCGCCGCCGAGTTCGCAGGTGGCAGGAGGGAACTCGGGGTCCACGTCCCGCACCACGATCTCGACGCCTGCCTCACGGAAGTCGCTCCCGACGCCCGGGTCATCCCAGGAGTGCGTGAACCGGAAGTGGTCGCGGAAGCTGTCATCCCACGGTGCACCTTGATCCGCCCAGAACCCGTCAGAGTAGCCGCCGTACAGCGGGAACACTTCATGCGCGGGAAGCACCGCGCCACCCCATCCCGTGGCGGTCCACAGGGGGGCGGCCAGGCCCGCTTCGCGCGCGAGCGCCTTGAGGGTGGCGATGTGCTCGGGCTGGTCGTAGAGCTCGTTCTCGAGCTGGATGCCGATCACCCGGCTCTCCGGACCGCAGAAGCGGGCGACCTGGCCCGCCACCTGCTCGTACCAGCCTCGCGCCAGCTCCAGGTAGACGGGATCGTTCGTCCGCGCGCCGGGCGCTGCCTCCACCACCCAGTCCGGATGGCCGCCGTTGCGCACCTCGCCGTGGCACCACGGCCCGATCCGGAGGATGACATCGACCCCGACCCGCTGCGCGGTCTCGATGAACGCGGCAATGTCGAGGTCTCCCTCGAAGCTGATATCCCCGCGGACCGGTTCATGGTGGATCCAGAACAGGTAGGTCGACACGGAGGTGAGTCCCGAGGCGACCATCAGTCGCAGGGTCTCTTCCCAGCGCGAGCGCGGGATGCGGCTGAAGTGGAGCTCGCCGGTCACGGGAAGCGACGGCCTTCCGTCGACCTCGATCCAGCGGCTGTTCAGACGCACCCGCGTGTGGCGATCTATCTCATTGCTCATCGCGGGCTCGATGAGCGGCGGCCTCGAGTCCTTCAGGAGGATGGTGCGCACGCCGGATGTGGTTGTTGACATGAGATTCCTAGTGAGGGGGTTGGACTTCGGATCAGCCCTTGACGGACGATCCCAAGCCGGAACCCATGAAGTACTTCGGTATGAAGAGGAAGACGATGAAGACAGGAACTGCGGGGCCCGGCCCCCGCATCGACGATCTATGCACGGAGCATCACCCACTGCTGCGGACCCAGTTCCGCCATGTGATGAGGCCGATCCTGCAGCAGATCGTGCCCTGACAACGAGGTGCGCACCACGGCGTCGCCGTGATTGATCGCAATCGTCACATCGCCGCGATGAATCACCTCGACCGTCGGAGGCAGGTCCTGGTGGGGAAGCGACAACGCGGCCTGGGCGATCAGCCACCTGGCGACTGCCGCTGCTCCAGAGTCGGTCGGCATCGTCGCCAAATAGTATCCAGTGCCGGCTCCAAGGGAGTGCGATGTGAGCGCAGGCCGACCATCACGTCGCCCCGAGGTGAAATGTGCGCGTGCAGCTGCGCCGCGCAGGTCTATCTCCTCAGCCAAGTACTGACCAGTGAACTCACCGAACTCCCCGGCAGCCGTCGCCAGCCTCTCCCCCGGGCCGTCCGAACCGGGTCTCCCCGCGGGAGGAAGCAGAGCGCCGAACTCGAGCGTGGACACGCCGAGCGCCTCACCGAGCAGCGTCTGAAACCCGCCCGACCGGAACTCGTTGGACTCGCCCACGATGTCCGAGTAGGCGGTCACCAAAAGGTGCCCTCCGCCATCGACGAAAGCAGCGAGATTGCGGGCGGCCGCTTCGGTCAAGAGGTAGAGGGCTGGTGCGACCACGAGACGGTACCGGGTCRGGTCCGCGTCTGGTCGAACAAAATCCAACGACATGTGCAACGAGTGGAAGGCGTCGTACCAGGTTCGGCTGAGCTCCTGGTAGTCGACCTTGATCGGCAGGTAGGCGCTTTCGAGCGCCCACCAGGACTCCCAATCAAAAACGATCGCTACGTCGGCGCCGAGATCCGTGGAGCCCAGCGGAGGCAGCTCCCCGACGGCGTGGCCGAGGGCGACCACCTCTTTCCACGTTCTGGTGCCGGTTCCCGCGTGCGGGAGCATGGCCGTCAAGTACTGCTCCGCTCCGCGCGGCGACTGTCGCCACTGGAAGAAAAGAACGCCATCCGACCCGCGCCCGATCGCCTGCGCGCTCAGCGCTGACATCTGACCTGGTTTTTTGGGCGCGTTGCTGGGCATCCAGGTCACGGCTTCCGCCGCCTGCTCCATGAGAAGCCAGGGCTGGTCGGGCTTCAAAGATCGCATCAGATCGTGCACGAACGCCGACGAGCGGAAACTTGTCGGGTCGTTGGGATCCGGATATACGTCGTTCGAGACGAAGTCCAGTTCCRCAGCCCACGCCCAATAGTCGGCGCCCTCAAAAGCGCCCATGAAGTTGGTGGTGATGGGTTGGGTGACCCCGTGGTGGCGAAGTATGTCCCGTTCCATGACGAAGAGACTCAGCAGCGCATCGCTGCTGAACCGCTTGAAGTCGAGAACCGTGGCGGGGTTGCGAAATGTCGGCGCCTGCAACGGCGGCTGGATCTGACTGAAGTCCGTGACCATCTGCGACCAGAAGGCCGTGCCCCACGCCTCGTTCAGCGCGTGGACGTCGCCATATTTGGYGGTCAACCACGTGCGAAACGCGATTCGGGCGTTCTCGGAGTAGTCGCGAGCAACGTGACATCCATACTCATTGTTCACGTGCCACATGACGATCGCAGGGTGATCCGCGTAGCGAGTGACCATCGCCTCGACCAGTTCCGCAGCGAGTCGCCGATACACCGGTGAGGTGGGCGCGAAGTGCTGCCTGCTGTTGGGCCAGAGGACGGCGCCTCGTTCGTCGACGGGGAGAATTTCGGGGTACGAACTGACGGCCCACGGTGGCGGAGACGCTGTCGCCGTTGCCAGGTCCACCGCGATCCCAGCATCGTGCAGCATTCCGAGAATGGTGTCGAGCCACTCCCAGTCGAACACTCCTTCGGCGGGCTGAATCCTCGACCATGCGAAGACCCCGACTGTGACGATGTTGACGCCGGCATCCTTCATGAGCCGGATGTCTTCACGCCAAACCTCGCGTGGATACTGTTCCGGGTTGTAGTCGCCGCCGAAGAGGATGCCGGAGGACTGATTCCATTCGCGAGTCATCTGCCACCCCGCTGCGGGACGCGGGAGCGCGACGACGTCATCCCTTGACGCCCGATCCGAGTGCTGAGCCGATGAAGTAGCGCTGTGCGAACAGGAAGATGAACAGTACGGGCAGGATGTACAAGATGGCGCCGGCGGCTTGAATGGTCAGGATGCCGTTCCCACGGGGGTCGAGGTAGCCGACCGCCGTCGCCACGGCGAGTGTCGTGTTGTTGATGTTCAGCAGCAGGGCGGGAGCGAGGAAGTCTCCCCACGCCCAGGTGAACGACAGCAGCAGCGACGTCAGGATCACGGGGCGAGCGAGCGGCAGGAAGATCCTCGAGAAGATCCGCCACCATCCGCAGCCGTCGATGATCGCCGCGTCCTCGAGTTCGATGGGGATGGCGGTGAAGAACTGGCGGAACAGGAAGATCAGGTACGGCGTGCCGGCCAATCCCCAGAGAACCCATGGCCAGTACGTACCCACGATGCCGATGCGGGAGAACAGGATGTAAGTCGGAATCAAGGTGGCGATCGACGGGATCATCATGGTCGCGATGACGATGGTGAACAGTGTCTTGCCGCCACGTCCGCGGAGGCGGGCGAAGCCGAATCCCACGAGCGCGCTTGTCGCGGTCGTCAACACCGCGGTCAGCGTTGAAAGGAACAGCGAGTTCAACGCGTACTTGCCGAAGTCGATCCGTGTCACCGCCTCCACGAAGTTCGACCACTGGGCGTCGACGTCGACGATCGCAGCAGCGCCCTGGGAGAGTTGACCGGGGGAAGCGATCGAGATCAGGAACAGCCAGACGAACGGCACGACGAAGATCGCAACGGCGACAACGACCCCGATGTAGGTGTACGCGGATGCGCGCTGGCTGTCTCCGCCGATGCGGCGGCGACGCCGCCGTGGCTTGATCTCGTCCGGCGCCCTGTCGATGGGTGCCGAGATGTTCTCGATGAATGTAGTCATGTTGTTTCTCTGTTTCGTTCTAGTCGCTGGCTTCGGTGCCGACTTGGTAGAACACGAACCGCTTGCTCAGCCGCTGCAGCAGCAGGGTGAACAGGAGGACGAACACGAAGAAGACCCACAGCATCGCTGTCCCATAGCCGAATCGCTGATTCGTGAAGAACTCGTTGTAGACCTCGACCATGAACAGCCGGGTGCTCTGGGGGACGGTGGCTGACGCGGCCAGCCGGTTCGATTCGGCGAGCAGCAACGGCTGCACGAGGATTTGCAGTGTGCCGATCACGCCTGTGACCACCTGGAAGTACAGCACCGGCGAAATGAGCGGGATCGTCACGCTCCGGATGATCCGCCACGTGCTTGCACCATCGATGCGGGCGGCCTCTTCCAGCTCCACTGGCACGTCCTGGAGTGCGGCGAGCGAGATGATCATGCCGCCGCCGATGCCCCACAGCATCATGACGATCAGCGCGTAGAACGCCCACGGGTCGGCGAGCCAGGTCACCGCAGGGATGTTGAAGATCGCCAGGATGCCGTTCGCGAGACCGGCGTCGCGATTGAAGATCAGACGGAACGTGATCGCAACGGCCACCACGGGAACGACGGACGGCACGAAGAAGATCGCTCGCACGAGACCACGCGCCCGGATCCGCTGATTCACCAGCACGGCGAGGAAGAGTCCCCCGGCCACGCTCAATGGCACGACGACAATCGTGAAGACGAACGTGCGCAGCAAGCTCCCCCACGCGCCTGGGTCATCGGTGAACAGTTCGATGTAGTTGCGGAAACCGATGAATCTCCAGATCGGCGAGTACCCGTCGAAATTCGTGAAGCTGACCACCAACGCGAAGATGAGCGGCGCGAGGGTGAGGAAGAGGAATCCGAGAACCCACGGCGAGACGAACAGGTAGAACGTACTGGTGCGGTAGCGCCGCCAGCCGCGGCCGCGAGTGGGAGCACTCGCGACCGCGGCCGGTGCCACCGAAGTGGCGGTCGTCATCCCAGCTGGTCCTTGCCCTGGGCGAGCAGCTTGTTGATCTCGTCCTCGACGGTCTGGGTGGCCTCAGCAGTGGTCTTCTCACCCTTGATGACCGCCTGCAGCTGGGCGTCGATGGTGTCGATCCACGCCTGCGCCTGGATGTACGGAGAGTCGGGAAGCAGCGTGTTGAATTCGAACTCACCCTTGGCCGTCTCCAGGGACTGCGTCTGATACGGGAAGTCGCTCGGGACGTAGTCGAGAAGGGACTTCAGGCTCGGCACACCCCAGCCGCTCTTGGCACGGTCGATCGCAGGCTGACCGGCCATGAAGTACTCCATGAACTTCCATGCCGCGTCCTTGTGCTTCGATGCGGACGGGATCCACGCCCCGATTCCGCCGTTGAAGCTCGGGCTGACCCGCTCGTCGAAAGTCGGAGCGGGAGCCATCGAGATCGTGTCCCGGAGACCGGCGAACTCGTCACCCGTGAAGCCACCACCGAACCAGAACCCGTCCATCGTCGTCGCCATCTCGCCGGTGCCGAACACGTTCATGTCCGAGCCGTCCGGAAGCGGGTTCAGCGAGGTCGGGCCAACGTCAGCCTTGGCGTAGTCGACGAACCACTGGAATGCGCGCTGAGCCTCCGGCGACGTGAAGTCCGCCTCCGTGAGGTCCGCGTTGTAGATGGTGCCGCCCTGCTGCAGGATCATCGTGAACATCGGTGCCGCCAGGCCCCACGCCCATTCGACGCCAAGGCCGTGCTTCGCGCCCCCGGCCTTGAGTTCCTTCGCGACATCCAGCAGCTCGTCCCAGCTGACCGGCTCGGTCGTGCTCAGCGGTTCGACTCCGGCCTGCTCGAACAGAGCGGTGTTCTGCCAGATGGTGGCATCCGGACTCCAGTCCTTCACGATGCCGTAGAGCGAGCCGACACCCGACTTCTTGCCATCCCATCGCCAGTTGTTGTTGATGGGAAGGAGTTCATCCTCGGTGATGACCTTGCTCTCGGCGACGTAGTCGTCGAGCGCGGTTGCGAGACCCTTGGCGAAGGTGTTGGCGGACGGAGCTCCGCGCACGAAGTCGGGCGGGTCGCCCGCCGCGAGCATCGTGTTCAGGCGCGTCTGGTCGAACTCGATGAACTCCACCTTGATGTTGGGGTTCTCGTCTTCGAACGCCGCGATCTGCTCGGGGCTGAGCTCATTGCTCGCGTACATGACGGAGATCGTCTGGTCTTCGTCGGCGCTGACTGATTCGCCACCGCTGGCGCTGCAACCTGCGAGGGCGAGTGCGCCGACGGTGAGCAGGGCCGCTGCTGCGGCCATCCTCCGCCTCGGTCGTGCTGTGGGATTCGTGGACATCGCTGTCCCCTTTCTCAGTGGTGTGGTGCTAGGTGGATATGTTCCTGGTGTCCAGGTCAGGGCGCCGACTCGCGCACGATCAGTTCGGTGGGAACCGTGAGTGCGAGGGGCGAAGGGGGCGGATCCAGCACAAGCCGGACAATCTCTGCGCCGATCGTCGCGAAGGGCTGGCGAAGTGTGGTCAGTGGTGGATCGCAGGTGAAGGCGATGCCCGCGTCGTCGAATCCAACGACGGCGACGTCATCCGGCACCGAGCGGCCCGACGCGTGCATCGCGGCCACCACGCCGACCGCCATCGCGTCGTTCGAGGCGAACACCGCGTCGATGGATGGGCCCTCCGCGAGCCGAGCTCCGGCGATTCTGCCGCTGGCGTGGCTCCAGTCGCCGACGATGACGAGTTCGGGATCGAACGGAAGGCCAGCCGCTTCCAAGGCCTCGGCGTAGCCGGCAAGCCGGTCCTGCCCGCCGGCGACGTCCGTGGGACCCGTGACCGTCGCGATCCGTCGGCGTCCGCTCGCAATGAGATGCTCGACGCCCCGTCGCGCACCCGCACGGTCATCGGCTGCGACGCTGCTGATGATGTCGCCGCCGATCCGTCCGCACGAAATGGCGGGGATGCCGCACTCCGCCAGGGCGGCGTTGATGGGATCATCGGCCGCTGCCGAGAGCAGCACAACGCCGTCGACGTGGCCGGCGGTTGCGAAGTCGAGTGCCCTCGCTCGTTCACCCTCCGTTGAGGCGGTCATGACGATGAGGTGCCGGTCCTGTCTGTCCAGCGCCGACGTGATGGCGCCGAGGAGGACGGCGTAGTTCGGATCGCCGAAGAGTCGATCTTGAGGCTGAGTCAGCAGGACGCCGATCGCCGACGCCCGACCCGTCGCGAGAGAACGCGCCACGCGATTCGCGCGAAAGCCGGTTTCGCGGATGGCAATGCTGATCGCGTCCGATGACTCGGCTCCGACCCATTTCCCGCCGTTCAGATAGCGCGACACCGTGCCGTGGGAGACCCCGGCCATGCGCGCGACATCCCTGATGGTCGGACGCCGCGTGCCAGAGGGTGGGGACGGGATGTCGCGACCCGCGCTCGATGTGGACTGCATGGCGCTCCCCCCGTCCTGAATCCTCGTTGACTGTGACCGGTCACAACGGACTGACTGTAACCGGTCACAACCCTGGCGGTCAAGCGCTGCCGAGGCCAGCCGTGCATCATCGCTGTCGAGCGGGACTACACCGCCGCGAGCGACTCGAAGTCGGCCTGCCGGCGGAAGTGCGTCGGGCTCACGCCGTTGACGGCTCGGAACTGCCGCGAGAAGTACAGGGCGTCCTCGTAGCCGACAGCGCTGGCGATCTGCGTAACCGGCAGCTCGGTGGTGAGGAGGAGCTCTCGGGCGCGAGCGCTGCGCAGCCTCTTCAGGTACTCCTTCACCGACGTCCCGGCCGAGGAGCGGAAGAGTGCAGAGAAGTGGGACGTACTCAGTCCCGCCATCGCTGCGAGCTCTGGGACGGAGAACGTCGTGTCGAGGTTGTTGCGCAGATAGTCCTGCACGTGACGAATTCGATCATTGGCGGGCCCCGCCCCTTGCATGCGACTTGCAGTGATCTGGGCGAGCACGCGCCACATCGCGCCGGCGGCTATCAGCAGCATCGGCATGGTCTCGTCCTCCTCGAGCGCGCCGACGGCCTCTTCGAGTGACTGCACCGCCGAGTAGACGTCTCGAAGTCGCACGACCGGGTGCGCGCCGTCCTTCAAGATGGCCGCGACGAAGTCATCTGCATCCTCGCCCGTGACGTGCGCCCACCAGATCGTCCAGGGGTCCCGCCGATCGGCCTGATAGCGATGGCGCAGGCCGCGAGCGAGCACGACCGCGTCGCCGCGTTCCACCCTCTCCGGATTCTGCCCATCGACTTCGACCCATCCGGCTCCGTCCGTGCAGACCATGACAACGGTCTCGCGAGCCCCGTATGGCCGGGCGCGGCCGTGCTGTGCCGCGTGGGGAAAGTAGCCGGCATCCGTCACGAGGAAGCGCCGCACGATCGGATGACTCCGAGCTGCCTCGACGACCGGACCCGGGAGAACCCGCAAGCGCTGACCGGGGAACCCTTCAGGTAAGTACACGACGACAGGATAGCGCGGGTGGAGACCAGCGATTCATCCATCTGTTTCGCTCCGAATGTCCTAGTCCAGTGGTCAGATCTCGACGTATCTTCATTCATATGTGCTCATCGCGCGATACCACCGCCCTGCCGGCAGCAGCGACGACCCTCCCGTTCGTACTGCCCGAGGCGCCCGCCGAGCTGCGCGCTTCACTCGAGGGGGGGAACGCCATCGCCTGGTACGAACCCGTGGAGATCCCCACCTACGAGCCGCACGATCCCTCGGCCTTTCCGCTGTACCTCGATCGGCGGGTGTACCAAGGCTCGAGCGGGCGCGTGTACCCGCTGCCCTTCACCGAGCGCATCGACTCGGTCCCCACGATGCGGCGGTGGAACGCGGTCCACATCGAGAACCAGTACCTCCGCGTCATGATCCTCCCCGAGCTGGGTGGCCGGATCCACGTCGCGTACGACAAGACGACGGACTACGACTTCTTCTATCGCAACAACGTCATCAAGCCCGCGCTCGTCGGATTGGCCGGCCCGTGGATGAGCGGCGGCGTGGAGTTCAACTGGCCGCAGCACCACCGTCCCGCCACCTTCCTGCCCGTCGAGTCCACGATCGAGAACCACGACGACGGCAGCGTGACGGTGTGGTGCAGCGATCACGACCCGTTCGCTCGCATGCGAGGCACCCACGGCATCCACCTGCGGCCGGAGAGCTCGACCATCCGACTGGACGTGCGCCTGCACAACCGCACGAGCCTCCCGCAGACCTTCCTCTGGTGGGCGAATGTCGCCGTGCGGGTGCACGACGACTACCAGTCCTTCTTCCCCGAAGACGTCAGGTTCGTCGCCGACCACGCCCGCCGTGCGATCACCGCCTTCCCCCAGGCCGATCGCCCGTATTACGGCGTGGACTACCAGGAGCGCGCCAGCGAAACGCCCGGTGCCGATCGACTGGACTACTACCGCAACATCCCCGTGCCGACGTCCTACATGGTGGTCGACACCGATCACGAGTTCTTCGGCGGTTTCGATCACGCCGTCGGGGCCGGCTTCGTGCACTGGGCCGACCGGCGGGTGGCGCCCGGAAAGAAGCAGTGGACCTGGGGCAACGCGCCCTTCGGCCGGGCGTGGGATCGCCTGCTGACCGATTCCGACGGCCCCTACGTCGAGCTGATGGCGGGCGTCTACACCGACAACCAGCCGGACTTCTCGTGGATCGCACCCGGGGAGTCCAAGCGATTCAGCCAGTACTGGTACCCGATTCCCGCGATCGGCGTCGCGCACGAGGCGACACCGGATGCCGCGATCCACGTCGAGCGGGGCTCGGAGTTCTCCGCGGCCGTCGCGGTCACGTCGCCGCAGCCGGCAGCGCGACTGCGCGTGCTGAGCCCGACCGGCGCTCAGCTCGTCGAGCGGTCAGCCGACCTGGTTCCCGGAGCACCCTGGCACGTCGAGTTTCCCGTTCCGTACGAGGCCGGGATGACCGTGCTGCTGGTGGACGCGAGCGGGGCTGCCCTCGTCGAGTGGCAGGCGCCCGTCGGGGTCGACGAGCCATCGGAGCCGTGGACCGCGACGGCGCCGCCCGCGCCGGCTGAGGTGGCGAGCGTCGATGAGCTCTTCTACATCGGCCAGCACCTCGTGCAGTACCGCCACCCGAGCCGCTCGCCGCTGGAGTACTGGACCGAGGCGATCCGTCGCGATCCCTCCGATTCCCGGGTGCTGACCGCTCTCGCTGAGCTGGCGTTCCGGGCCGGCGAGTACGACACCGCGCGCGGATASGCGGTGCGGGCGCTCGCGCGGGTCACCGCCCGCAACGGCAACCCGCGGCACGCCGAGACGCTGTACCTCCTCGGGCTGATCGAGTCCAGGCGCGGCGATCCGCGCTCTTCGCGAGCCGCGTTCGCGAAGGCAGCGTGGGACGCCGCCTTCGTCGCGGCCGCGGGGCTCGAGATGGCGCGCCAGTACGCCCGCGAGGGCCGTCTCGAGAATGCGCTGCACGATCTCGACGAGCTCGACGCCGTCGCAGCCGACGACCGTCGCCGAGGACCCCTTCGAGTGGTGCTGCTGCGACGGCTGGGGCGCCTGGCGGAGGCAGACGCGACCTTGTCGCGTCTGCTGGCACAGGAGCACCTCAACCCCACGCTCCGCTTCCTCGAGTCCGGAGCACTGCCCGCCGACGGCCACCTGGCGCTGGACGTTGCCCTCGAACTCGCGCAGTCCGGCGAGGACGACGTGGCCCTCGAGGCGCTCGCCGCCGTCGCGGCGATCGGGGCGAGCGGAGCGGGGAACGTCGCGCCTGTCGCGCATTACCATCGGGCCGCCATCCTCGACCGATCCGGTCGGACAGAGGATGCCGCGGCTGCGCGCGCCGCTGCCCGAGCGGTCGACCGCAAGTGGTGCTTCCCCGCGGGACTCGACGACCACGATGCGCTGCTCGCCGCCGTGCACGCCGAAGACGATCCGGTCGCCGCCTCGCTCCTCGGGATGCTGCTGTTCGATGTCGGTCGACGCGCCGATGCCCTCGCCCTGTGGGAGACCGCAATCCGTGCCGGTGGCGACGACCCGCTCCTGCTTCGCAACGCCGGTCTCGCCAGCTACAACGTCGCTCACGATGACGCGCTGGCCGTCGAGTACTACGAGCGGGCGCTCCAGCTCGATCCCGCGGACGCGCGCCTGCTCTTCGAACGCGATCAGCTCGCGGCACGGCTGGGCGAGACCGATGCGCAGCGCCTCGAGCGGCTCGCGCAGCGGTTCGAGGTGGTCGCCGAACGAGACGACCTGGTGGTGGAGTACGCCGAACTGCTGGTGAGAACCGGGCAGCCGGAGGCCGCGCTCGCCCTCATCGAAGGTCGGAGCTTCCAGCCCTGGGAAGGCGGCGAGGGCCGAGTCCTGGGGGCATGGGATCGCGCGCGGGCCGCGCTCGGACTGCCGATCGCCGAGCCTCCGCTGAGCCTCGGCGAGGGTCGCCCACTGTACGAGGCGCCGATCGCACGCCGAGCAGACGGGGAGGTCGACTACTTCGCGACCAGCCTTCCTGACCTGCTTCTCTTCTCGAGGTCCTGACGCGGTCTTCCTGCGCCCTCACGCCTCGGCGTGATTTCAGTTTTGGGGCGAGTACGAACGGGCGAGCGCAATGCCCGCCTCACGCAGCCAGCGCGCGGGGTCGGCCATCGCGGCCGTGCCGCTGCCGGCGAGGTCGGTGAGCGAGACGGATGCCGCGAACCCCGATCTGTCCGCTTCCGGTGCGATGCGTCCCGCGACGAGCGCGACCGGCACGCCGGCCCGCGCGGCGAGCGCGGCGACGTGTGTCGGCGCCTTGCCCGCGGACGACTGACCGTCGAACGAACCCTCGCCGGTGACGACGACGGATGCCGCGGCCAGCGCCGCTCGCAGCCCGATGAGTTCGGCGACCTCGGCGGCGCCAGGGACGAGCCGGGCACCCCAGGCGAGCAGCCCGAAGCCCACACCACCTGCGGCACCCGCTCCAGGAGTCGTCGGGTCGGCGGGGAGGAGGGCGGCGAGCCTCGCGAGGCCGGCGTCCGCGCGTTCGACGGCGGAAGGATCGAGTCCCTTCTGCGGGCCGAACACGGTCGCCGATCCGGCTGCGCCCAGGAGTGGATTCGTCACGTCGGTGAGCACGACCACGCCGCCCACCGGATGAGCGCGGAGGCCGCTGAGGTCGGCACTCTGCACCGAGTCGAGGCCGCGCGCACCCGGCGGAATCGGCGTGCCCCCGGCATCCGTGAATCTCGCGCCGAGAGCGGTGAGCAGCCCGGTGCCGCCGTCCGTGGACGAGCTGCTGCCGATGCCGAGCACCAGCCGGGAGACGCCAGAGTCCAACGCCGCGGCGATCGCCTCGCCGAACCCGCCGGAGTGCGCATCGAGCGGCAGCAGCGCATCACCGAGCAGCTCGATCCCGGAGGTGGAGGCCAGCTCGACCACCCCGGTGCCGTTCGGTGCGTCGGCTGTCGGCGGAAGGAGGAGCCAGGATGCCGCGACCGGTCGCCCGTGCGGACCCGTCACGGTGACCGGCATCCGGATGCTGCCCGGGACGGCGGCGGCGAACGCAGCGAGCGTGCCCTCTCCCCCGTCGGCCATCGGTCGCGCGAGGATCTCGGCGTCGGGCAGCACCGTGCGCCATCCCGCCGCCAACGCGGCAGCGGCGTCGGCCGCGGAGATCGATCCCTTGAAGCTGTCCAGGGCGAGGACGACCTGCATCGCTGTGGCCATGCTCGTGCCCGCCTAGGGGGAGGGTGTGAGCGGGGTGCTGTCGCGCAGCACGACCTCGAGCGGGAGCGGGCGGGCTTCGGCATCCCACTCCTCGTCTACGGCGGCGCGCAGCGCGCGATAGCCGACGTCCTCGAGGGGGACCCTGACGGTGGTGAGGCCGGGCGTCACGTCCTGCCCCGCGGGGATGTCGTCGAACCCGGCGAGCGCGATGTCCAGGCCGACCACCCGGCCGGCTTCACGGACTGCCGACATCGCGCCGATCGCGACGACGTCGCTGATCGCGAACACGAGGGTGCCCGGCTGGACGCCGTTGAGGATCGCCTGGCGCATGAGCTGCGACCCCGACTCGCGGGTGAAGCCGCCGCGGTACACCCGCAGCACATCGCCGCCACCAGCGGCGAACCCTTCGGTGAATCCGGCGGTGCGATCGTCCGAGGTGACCACGCCTTCGCCGGCCGCGAGCACGATCGCCTCGCGGTAGCCGCGGGCTCCGAGCGCGAGGCCCGGAGCGCGCGCGCCGCTGGCGTTGTCGAACGTGACGGAACGCGCTCCCCCACCGCCCGGTCCGAGGACGACGACGCGGCCGCCGCCGGACGCGAGGGCATCGAGTTCGGCCTGCACCGTCGGGTCCGACGACTCGGTCGTGCGCGACGCGGCGAGGATGAGGCCCCGCGGGCGCTGCCCGCGCAGCGCCCGCACGAGGCGCGCCTCGCGCGCGGGGTCGCGCTCGGTGATCGAGATCGTCACGACGAGTCCGGCTTCGTCGGCGCCGCGGGCGACCCCCGCCGCGATCTGGCCGAAGTACGGGTCCGCGATGTCGGCGACCAGGAGTGCGATGATCGCCGAGGTGCCCCGGGCGGTGGCCTGCGCCGAGACGTTCGCGGTGTAGCCGAGCTCCAATGCCGCCGCTTCGACCCGCTCGCGGTAAGCCTCCGCGACCGTGCGCGTCGAGCCGTTCAGCACCCGGGACGCGGTCGCGAGCGACACGCCGGACGCACGGGCCACATCGTGCAGCGTCGGCGCAGAGGTTCGTGCCCGCGCCGTCGGGGAATCGCTCACGAGCGGGAGTCTACGGGTGCGCCCAGGAGCGGCGAGATCGCCGTGCCGAAGGTCTCGGCGGTGCGACGCACGACATTCTCCGGGGCATCCGCCCAGATCTGCTCGTTGAAGATCTCCACCTCGATGTCGCCGCGATACCCGGCGTCGAGCACGGCTCGGGTGAGCGAAGCGAAGTCTATGATCCCGTCGCCCGGGTAGTGCCGGCCGAGCAGCACGTCAGCGGGCAGTGGGGTCTTCCAGTCGCACACCTGATAGGTCGCGATGCGTCCCTCACGGCCGGCGCGGGCGATCTGGTTCAGCACATCGGGGTCCCACCAGATGTGGAACGTGTCGACGGTCGCACCGACCACGGCCGGGTCGAAGTCCGCCGCGATGTCGAGCGCCTGACCGAGCGTCGAGACCACCGCGCGGTCGGAGGCGTACATCGGATGCAGCGGCTCGATCGCCAGCGTCACACCCGCGGCCGCGGCATCCGGAGCCAGTTCGMCGATCGCGTCACGCACGCGCTCGCGGGCGCCGATCAGGTCGCGAGATCCTTCGGGCAGACCCCCTGCGACCAGCACGAGGATCGCCGTAGACCCTGGTGCTCCTGCGGCGGCGAGGATTGCGGCCTCTTCAATCGCCACGCGGTTGTCGTCGATCGCGGCACGCCGCCGCGACCCCTCCGGCAGGGTGAAGAACCCGCCACGGCAGTGCGTGGTGAAGCGCAGGCCGGAATCGGTGAGCCGCTTCGCGGCGGTCGCGAGGCCGACCTCCTGCACCGGCTCCCGCCACAGGCCGATCGCCTGCACGCCCGCGTCCGCGGTGACCCGCAGGGCGGTCGCGAGATCCGCGTACTTGATGGTCGCCTGGTTGATCGAGAGCCGGGGATCGGGGGCGGTCATGCGTCCACTCCATTCAGGCGCAGCATCCCGTGCCACCGCTGCGCGGCGAGCTCCGGCTGCTCGAGGGCGTTCGCGACGTTCGCGAGCTCGACGATCCGCGAGAGATGCGGAAGGCTCCGCGCCGAGTGCAGCCCGCCGACCATCTGGAACGCCGACTGGTGTCCGTTGAGCCAGGCCAGGAACGCGACGCCGGTCTTGTAGTAGAACGTGGGGGCGGCGAAGACCTGACGGCTGAGCTCCTCGGTGGGGCCGAGGAGAGCGAGATACCGGTCCGGGTCCCCGGCGTCGAGCGCCTGGATCGCGGCGGAGGCGACCGGGGTGATCGCGGCGAAAGCGCCGAGCAGGGCGTCCGAGTGGCCGCCCGCACTCGGCGGCTGCTGCGCGCCGGGCACGTCCGAGCCGCCGATGAGGCCGACGTAGTTGAAGTCGTCGCCGGTGAACATGCGCACCCCCTCGGGGAGCCGTTCGCGCACCGAGACCTCGGCCGCGGCGTCCAACAGGCTCATCTTGACGCCGGCGATCTTGTCGGAATGCTCGCCGATGATGTCGAGGAGGACATCGGATGCCGCAGCCCAGTCGGTCGAGCCGAAATAGCCCGCGAGCAGCGGGTCGAACGCGGTGCCGAGCCAGTGCAGCACGACCGGGGTCGTCGCCGACGCCAGGACCTCGCGGTAGACGCGGCGGTAGTCGTCGGCCGAATCGGTGGCGCGGGCAAGATGGCGCGAGGCCATCAGCACAGGACCGGCGCCCTGCTCTTCGGTGAAGTGCAGCTGCTCCTTGTAGGCGTCGATGATCGCGTCGAGCTCGATCCACCCCTCGGCGACGTGGTCGGTGTTCACGCCGACGACGACCGAGCCGCCCTCTTCGCGCGCCACTTCGGCACTGCGGGCGATCAGCTCACGGGTGGCGACGGCATCCAGTCCCATGTTGCGCTGCGCGGTGTCCATGGCGTCGGCGACGCCGAGACCCCACGAGTACACCGAGCGGCGGAACGCGAGGGTGGCGTCCCAGTCGATCTCGGCGGGCTGCCCTGGGGTGTTGTCGGCCCAGGTCTTCGGCACGACGTGCGCGGCGGCGTAGGCGACGCGGCTGCGCAGCGGGGCAGTCGGCTTGGTGAACGAGGGCGCCTCGGCCAGCTCGGCCGTCGACGTCGCACCCTGAGCGTCGAGGAGGGTCAATCCCCCGGTTGCTGAGCTCTGTCGAAGCACCGTCTCACTCCAGGGTCAGCGTGCGGATCTCGACCTTGCGGCCTTCGCGGCTGGACTCGAGGCCGGCCTCGGCCAGCAGCACACCGCGGGCACCCGAGAGCAGGTCGAACTCGTAAGGCGTGCCCTCGACGTAGGAGACCAGGAACTCCTCCCACTGCTGGCGGAACCCGTTCTGGAACACGTCGTTCGTGGGAATCTCGGCCCAGTCGGCGTCGTAGTCGTGGTCGTCGGCGAGGTCGGGATTCCAGACCGGCTTGGGCGTCGCGTTGCGGTGCTGGATCTTCGCACCGAACAGCCCGACGACCGCGGAGCCGTGCGTGCCGTCGACGTGGAACTCGACGAGCTCATCGCGGTTGACGCGCACCGTCCAGKACGAGTTGATCTGGGCGATCACGCCGCCCTCGAGCTCGAAGATGCCGTAGGCGGCGTCTTCGGCGGTCGCCGCGTAGGGCTCGCCGTTCTCGTCCCAGCGGGTCGGGATGTGGGTGGACGCCTGCGCGTACACCGTCTCGACCTTGCCGAAGAGGTTCTCGAGCACGTAGTTCCAGTGCGGGAACATGTCGACGATGATGCCGCCGCCGTCTTCGACCCGGTAGTTCCAGCTCGGGCGCTGGGCGGGCTGCCAGTCGCCCTCGAAGACCCAGTAGCCGAACTCGCCGCGGACGCTCAGGATGCGGCCGAAGAACCCGGAGTCGATGAGCCGCTTGAGCTTCTGCAGGCCGGGGAGGTAGAGCTTGTCGTGCACGACGCCGGTCTTCACTCCGGCGGCAGCGGCGAGGTTCGCCAGCTCGAGCGCCTCTTCCACGGACTCGGCGGTGGGCTTCTCGGTGTAGATCGTCTTGCCGGCCGCGATGGCCTTGCGCAGGGCCGTGGAGCGCGCCTTGGTGACGAGGAAGTCGGCGTAGATCTCCCAGCGCGGGTCGGCGAGGGCTGCATCCAGGTCGGTCGTGTAGTCCTCGATGCCGTGCTTGGCAGCCAGCTCGGCGAGCTTGCCGGCGCTGCGACCGACGAGGATCGGCTTGACCGTCACGCGCGAGCCGTCGGGCAGTTCGATGCCGCCCTGATCGCGGATCGCGAGGATCGAGCGGACGAGGTGCTGGCGATACCCCATGCGGCCCGAGACGCCGTTCATGATGACGCCGATCTCACGCACCTGGGGACGGTTATCGGATGCCGGGGCAGGAGCCGGGGCGAGAGTCGTGTCAGTCACGGGGTTCTGCTTTCTTGAGTGAGTCGGTCGACATTGACATCTGGGTAAACGCTTTCCCGCTATTGTTGCACGGTCTTCAGAGCACAGGCAAGCCCGGGGTCAGCGGCGCCTTCGACGTTCGGGGATCGCGACGACAGCGAGGGCGGCGCAGCCGAGGGCGGGGATGACGAGGGGTACGAGCGCCCACGTCGCGACTCCCACGAACACGGCAGTGGCGACCAGGAAGAGCGCCCCGGTGACGTCGGCCGCCAGTCCAGCAGGAACGCCGCTGACCGCGGTGCGCCAGCCGGCCTCCGGAGTCCACGCCCCCGCGGCCGCGAGGAGCGCGACCGCGACGGCAGTGAGGAGGGCCCAGCCGACGACGGCCATCGCGATGCCGCCAGGCAGCGCGCCGGAGTCGGCCAGAGCGATGTCGAACATGAGGAGCAGCACGAGCAGGAGCCCGATCACGCCGACGACGAGTCCACCCGGGAGTGCCTTGAGATAGTCGCGCCAGAACTGGCGCTGGTGGGATGCTTCGGCGTTCAGGTAGCGG
This sequence comes from Microbacterium sp. P2_F9, assembly GCF_056403635.1. Classification (NCBI taxonomy): domain Bacteria; kingdom Bacillati; phylum Actinomycetota; class Actinomycetes; order Micrococcales; family Microbacteriaceae; genus Microbacterium; species Microbacterium sp. P2_F9. The sequence continues at coordinate 39,171 of NZ_JBFUFC010000011.1, forward strand.
CGCAGGTGATGGATGCCGGCGGCCAGGGCCGCGGGCAGTGTGACCAGCAGGATCCCGCCCGCGGTGACGAGCAGGCCGACCAGCAGCACCTCTCCGAAGAGCGCGAACGCGCCGGTCACGCCGGGGAAGCGCATCGGGGTGCGCTCCTCCAGAACGGGTCCGGCCCCGGACAGATCCGCCCGACGGGCAGCTCGCTCTTCGCGTCTTGTGGCCATGACGSTCAGCCCTTGAGTCCCTGGGTGGCGACGCCGTCGACGAGGAAGCGYTGGAAGACGAGGAAGAAGCCGAGGATGGGGAGGAGGGCGATGAAGGAGGCCGCGGCSGTGGCGCCGTAGTCGCTGSTGGAGGTCTGGTCGACGTAGAGGCGCAGCGCGATCGGGAGCGGGTAGTTCTCCGGGCTGGTGAGGTAGAGSAGCGGTCCGAGGAAGTCGTTCCAGGCCCAGATGAACGCGAAGATCGAGCAGGTGATCAGGGCGGGTTTGATCAGCGGCAGGATGATCGACCAGAAGATCCGGATGTGCCCGGCCCCGTCGATGCGGGCSGCTTCGTCCATGTCGCGCGGCATCTGCCGGATGAACTGGACGAGCAGGAACACGAAGAACGCTTCGGTGGCGAGGAATTTCGGCAGGATCAGCGGGATGAACGTGTCGACCAGGCCGAGGGTGTTGAACAGGATGTACTGCGGGATGATCACSACGTGGAACGGCAGCAGCAGGGTGCCGATCATCGCGGCGAAGAAGATGCCGAGRCCGTTGAAYTGGATGCGGGCGAACGCATACGCGGCCAGSGCGGACGAGAACACCGTGCCGATCACGGAYCCGACCGCGATGATGAAGGAGTTCAGGAAGAACTTCCACATCGGCACGCCGGCGATGCCTTCGGAGACTTTGATGTAGTTGTCGATGGTCGGGTTGTCCGGCAGGAGTCCCATGTTCTGCCCGAACTCCGCGTTCGGCTTGAACGTGGCGAACAGCAGCCAGACCAGCGGGTAGAGCACGACCGCGGTGATCGCGAGGAGCACGACGAACCAGATGATGGTCTGCCAGGTCTTGCGCTTCACCTTGCGGCGGCGGGGGGCCTCGGTGGGGGTGGTGCCGGTGTCGGTGGGCTGGAGGCCGTCGAGCTGGTTTTCGACCATCGTGAACGACGGCTCGCCGAAGCTTGCAGTGGTCATCGGCTGTCTCCTGAGTAGTGGACCCATGATCTCTGGGTGCGGAAGAGGATGAACGCGATCACCGCGACGACGATCAGCAGCACCCAGGCGATCGCGGACGCGTAGCCCATCTGCCCGTCGGAGAAGCCTCGCTTGTACAGGTAGAGGGTGATGAAGTTCGTCATCCCGGCGGGACCGCCGGAGCCGTTGCTGATGATGTACGCGGAGGTGAACACCTGGAACGCGGCGATCAGACCGAGCAGCAGGTTGAAGAAGATCACCGGGGACAGCATCGGGACCGTGACCGCCCGGAATCGATGCCAGGGACCGGCGCCGTCCATCTCGGCCGCCTCGTACAGTTCCCGGGGGATCTGCTTCAGGCCGGCGAGGAAGATCACCATGGTCGCACCGAACTGCCACACGGCGAGCAGGATCATCGCGGGGAGCACCAGGTCGGGGTTGCCCATCCAGCCGCCCAGGTTGATCCCGAAGAACGACAGCGAGTTGTCGACCGGGCCGTCCTCGGCGAACATCGCCCGCCACACGATCGCCACACTCACGGACCCGCCGATCAGCGACGGGGCGTAGAACGAGGACCGGAAGAACCCGGCGCCCTTGTCCCGGAAGTTCAGCAGCATCGCCACCCCGAGGGC
>NZ_JBFUFC010000012.1:0-39315 GCF_056403635.1 Microbacterium sp. P2_F9
GTGCTCGCTTCGGCGCAGGCGCTGACGCTCTTCGAGCGGTTCGACCGAGCCAGCGCCGCCCTCGTAGCGGCGGCGACGGCATCCCTCCCCATCGCCGACCGCGACGCGCTCGCCGCCGCGATCCCGGCCCTCGAGCACCTCCTCGAGACGCTCGCAGCGGACCCGGCCGCCCAGCCCACGAAGTCCCCCCACAACCGCAAGGAGGCGGAATGACAACTCTGCGCCAGCGTCTCACGCGCGCGCTCGACGCAAGATCCCGGAAGGGCGTCGAGCTCGGTCCCTACGAGATCACGATCGAGCGCGATCTGCGCGTGCCGATGGACGACGGGATCGAGCTGCTCGCCGATCTGATCAGGCCCGTCGGCGACGACATCCCCTCACTTCCCACCATCGTCATCCGCGGGCCGTACGGGCGCAGCGGCCCACTCGCGAGGTCCGCTCGTGCCTTGGCGTACGAGGGGTTCACGGTGCTCTTCCAGAGCTGCCGCGGCACGTGGGGATCGCAGGGCCTGTTCACACCGCAGATCGATGAGCAGCGCGACGGCATCGCGACCCTGCGCTGGGTGCGGAAGCAGTCGTGGTTCACGGGGCACCTCGCCACCTACGGGCAGAGCTACATGGGCTACACCCAGTGGGCCGTCGCCGGTCGCATGGCCCTCGAAGACCCTGAAAACGCCTCCGAGGCGCTCGTGCTCATCACCACGATGCCCGACTTCGGCGCCATCACGTGGGACAACGGTGCGTTCGCGCTGCGCAATGCCCTCGGCTGGACTCGCATGATGCACCGGATGCGTCGTGGCGGCTTCGCCATGATCGGCATGGCGCTGCCCGACCCGAAGCTCGACAAGGCGTTCGCCGTCCTGCCGCTGAGCGCCGGCGACTCCGCGGCGACGGGGGAGGAGATCCACTGGTACCAGGACTGGGTGCGTCGCGAGGACCTCACCCATGAGTACTGGGCACAGCAGTCCCACGCCGCGTCGGTGGCGGATGTCGCGGCCCCCGTCTCGATGATCACCGGCTGGTACGACATCTTCCTGCCGTGGCAGCTCGCCGACTACGCGCACCTCGTCGAGGCCGCACGCGCGCCCCGACTCATCCTCGGACCATGGGGACACACGTCACTGGGCATGGCGGCGCCGACGCACACCGAGACGATCGCGTTCCTCAAGGAGACCTTCAGCGGCGCCCCCGCGTCGAGGCCGACGCCAGTGCGCGCGTTCGAGACCGGTGTGGGCGAGTGGCACGACCTCGAGTCCTGGCCGCCGGCGGGGTCAGCCGCTCAAGAGTGGCATCTCGGGTCAGGCGGCACAATGTCGACCGAGGCCACGACCGGCGGTGTGACCACCTACACGTACGACCCCGATGACGCGACGCCCGCCGTCGGCGGACCCAGCCTGCTGCCGAAGACCGAGCCGGTCGACAACCGCGAGCACGAGGCACGGACCGATCTCGCCGTCTTCCGCAGTGCGACGCTCACAGCTCCGCTCGAGATCGCCGGGCAGCCGATCGCCCGCATCCGGTTCCGCTCCTCGGCGCCGAGCTACGACGTCTTCGTCCGGATCACCGATGTCCACCCGGACGGCACGTCGATGACCGTGTGCGACGGGATCCGTCGCATCGGGGCGATCGGCACGGTCGACACCGACCCGCTGCCGGACGTCGAGGGCTTCCGCGAGGTCGAGGTGGGGCTGTGGCCCGCCTTCCACCGCTTCGCCGCCGGGCATTCCGTCGGCATCCAGGTCTCCTCCGGCGCCCACCCCCGCTATGCGCGCAACCCCGGGTCGGCCGAGGCCGCGTTCGACGCTGCCGCGACCCAGGTCGCGGTGCAGGAGATCTCGCACGAGGGGCCCGACGCCTCGCGGATCGAGCTGCCGGTGTGGGTCCGATGAACGGCGCACCGGTTCCTGGCCTCGAGCACGCCTTCGATGTCGAGGTCGTGCTCGGGGCGCTGGAGGATCACGGCGAGACCCGTCGGGGACACCGACGCGTCGTGCCGATCGTGGGCGGGTCGGTCAGCGGGCTGTTCGACGCCGAGATCCTGGCCGGGGGAGCCGATTGGCAGATCGTGCGCCCCGACGGGACGATCGAGGTCGACGCGCGGTACACCGCGAAGACGGCGGATGGTGCGCACATCCTGATCCACGCGACCGGCGTCCGCAGCGGTCCGCCCGCGGTGCTGGAGGCGCTGCTGCGCGGCGAGCCGGTCGATCCCTCGGCCTACTACTTCCGCACGGTCGTGACGCTCGAGGCAGGGGCCGCGGAGCACGCCGACCTGCAGCGCGCGATCTTCGTCGCGTCGGCGGTGCGCGCGGCCGACCGGGTCACGTACTCGGCGTACCGCGTCACGTAGTCGAGCGGGCGAGGCGCGGCAAACTCTCAGCTCCATTTGTTTGTGGTCTGACCACATGCGACAATGGAGCCGAGGAGGTCGAGCATGCGCACGATCGAGGAGACACTGCAGGTTCAGGCCGATGCGGCCGTCCACAAGGCGCACGGTGTGCGCGAACCCTTGCGGTTCACCATCTCGGGCATGCTCGGCGGAGCGTACATCGGTGTCGCCGTCGTCCTGATGCTCAACGTCGCCGGCCCGCTCATCGCCGCCGGGACCGGCATGGGCAAGCTCGTGAGCGGACTCGTCTTCGGCGTCGCGCTGACGCTCGTCGTGTTCGCCGGGGCAGAGCTCGTCACCTCGTCGATGATGACTCTCACGCAGGGCGTGCTCATGCGGGTGGTCCGGCCAGGGCCGGCCGCAGGCGCGCTGTCCTTCACGTTCCTGGCCAATCTCCTCGGCGCCGCCGTCTTCGGCAGCCTCGTCGCGGTGTCGGGCGTCCTGCACTCCAACCCCGCCGCCGGCGAGATGCTCTCGGACATGCTCGCCGGGAAGGCGTCCGAGGAACCACTCCAGCTCTTCGTCCGCGGCATCCTGTGCAACATGCTCGTCTGCCTCGCCATCTGGATGTGCGCGCGGCTGAAGAGCGATGTGGCCAAGCTCGTCGTGATCTTCTGGGCGCTGCTCGCGTTCATCGCCTCCGGGTTCGAGCACGTCGTCGCGAACATGACGACCTACACCCTGGGCCTCATGACGGGCGACCCGAACGCGACCTGGGCGCTCTTCGGCAGCAACATCCTGTGGGTGGGTCTCGGCAATCTCGTCGGTGGAGCGATCATCGTCGGCGTCGGCTACTGGATCATCGGCGGCTCGCCGCGCGCGATCGCGCAGGCGGAGACGGATGCCGCGGTCGGCGTCGTGGGCTCGCCCGCGCCCGAGCAGCTCACGGTGGTCGTGCCGTCCGACCGCGTCGCGACGGGAACCATCCGGGTGCGCACCGCCACCCGCGGCCCGAGCGGACGACGGGTCGCCCCAGCGCGCAACCAGCGCTGAGGCGCATTGGCGGCGGCCCGCGCAGAGTGCTCGGGGAGTAGCGTTGAGCGGCGGCATCCGTCCTCCTGCGGGTGCGGCATCCGTCACCTCGCCCCCGGAGGTCGGTCATGAGACTCGTCCAGATCGCCCAGCACGCCGATGATCTCGAGCGCGCGGCCGCGTTCTACTCGAGGCTGCTGCACGCCAAGCCCACGGGACTCTTCGATCCACCCGGACTGCTCTTCTTCGATCTCGAGGGGGTGCGGCTGCTGCTCGATCGCCATGCGCCCACGGCGCTCATCTATCTGCACGTCGACAACGTGCATGAGACGATCGAGCGCCTCGATGGGCTCGCCGAGATCATCTCGCCCCCGCACGTCATCTTCAGGCACGAGGACGACCGCCTCGGACCGGCCGGACACGAAGAGTGGCAGGCGTTCATCCGGGACTCCGAGGGCAACACCGTCGGGCTCGTGGCCTTCCAGCGGGCCTGACCCTTCGCCGCATCGAGGGTCACGCGTTCCGACCCCCGCCGTGCGGCGGGGCGTAGCCTGGGGCGATGAGCGCCTACGTCTCGGCGTTCGAGTTGTTCTCCATCGGAGTAGGACCCTCGAGCTCCCACACGGTCGGACCCATGCGGGCCGGCCGCGACTTCGCCGACCGCCTGCGCTCGGACCGTCTGCTCGACCGCGTGGCGCGCGTTAGCTGCATCCTCTACGGCTCGCTGGGCGCGACCGGCATCGGGCACGGCACCCCCGACGCCGTCGTCGCCGGGCTGCAGGGCCTGGATCCCCGCACGGTGGATCCGGATGCCGTGCGCCGGGCATGGACCGACTGGCCCGAGGGCCGCGCGCTGCTGCTGGACGGCACGCACCCCGTCCCCTTCTCGAAGGAGGGCGTCACCTTTCTGCCGCGCACCCGGCTGCCGGGGCATCCGAATGCGATGACGCTCACTGCGCTCGACGAGGCCGATGCCGTGCTCGCCGAGGAGACCTACTACTCCGTCGGCGGGGGATTCATCCGGCGCGACGGCGAGCCCCAGCGGGTCGCTGCGCGCCCCTTCCCGCTCGACTTCGACAATGCCGCGGAACTTCTCGCCGCGTGCGACGAGCGCGGTCTGACGATCGCCGAGGCCGCCCGGATCAACGAGCAGGCGCTGCGCTCCGACGAGCAGATCGCGGCGGGCCTCGATGCGATCTGGGACGCCATGACGAGCTGCATCGAGGCCGGCCTGCGCGCGGACGGAGTGCTGCCAGGAATGATGCGGGTCAAGCGTCGCGCGGGCGCGATCCGGGCGCAGCTGGAGGATGCCGAGGCCACCGGTCACCGCGAACTCCCGGGGGAGTGGCTCGGCGCGTTCGCGCTCGCCGTCAACGAGGAGAACGCGTCCGGCGGTCGGGTCGTGACCGCCCCCACCAATGGCGCGGCGGGGATCTTGCCGGCCGTCGCGATGTACTGGTGGCGGTACCTCGCCGACTCCGGGCTCGGTGCGGGGAATGCCGTCACCCCCTACGGCGAACTGGTCGGCAGCGCGCTGCTGGGATTCGGCCAGGCGCCGGTCGACGCGCTGGCGGATTCGACGATCGCCCTGGACGAGGAGCGCATCGCCGAGGCGAACCGCCGCCGCGGCATCCGTCGCTTCCTGCTCACCGCCACCGCCTTCGGCTCGCTGTTCAAGGCGAACGCGTCGATCTCCGGTGCCGAGGGCGGGTGCCAGGCCGAGGTCGGCTCCGCGTGCGCGATGGCGGCGGCGGGGCTCACGGCCGTCATGGGCGGGACGAACCGCCAGATCGAGAACGCGGCCGAGATCGCGATGGAGCACCACCTCGGCCTGACGTGCGACCCGGTCGGCGGGCTGGTGCAGATCCCGTGCATCGAGCGCAACGCGATCGCCGCGTCGACCGCCGTCACTGCGGCTCGCCTCGCGCTGCGCGGCGACGGCAGCCACTACGTGTCGCTCGACGCGGTCGTCGAGACCATGCGGCAGACCGGCATAGACATGTCGACCAAGTACAAGGAGACCAGCGAAGGCGGCCTCGCGGTCAACGTCATCGAGTGCTGAGCTGCCTTTGGCCCAGGCATCCGTCTGCTCCGTCCGCTGGGCCCGCGCCGACTGACCCTCGCGCGGTCGAAACCGCCCCACGCGCCCGAAGAGAACGACCGCGAACGGCGGTTTGGACAGCGCGAGCAGATAGACCGGCGCCCGGTGTTCGCCGTGCGCGAATCTCTGGCACTCGGCATGCCAGAGTGCTAATCTGAACGTACTTGAGTCGATAAGGCTCAAGTTTCAGAACGATCAGAAGGAGTGCGATTTCCATGGCCACGAATGACCCGTTCCGCGACCTCGACCGCCTCGCGTCGAGCCTGTTCGACACCCGCCGCGGTCCGCGCCGGATGCCGATGGACCTCTATCGTGACGGCGACCACTACGTGCTGACCGCCGACCTGCCTGGTGTCGACCCGGGCTCGGTCGACATCGACGTGGACGGCCAGCTGCTCACGATCCGGGCCGAGCGCACGCTCACCTCCGGTGATGGGGTGAAATGGATCACGCGCGAGCGCGAGGGCGCGAGCTTCCTGCGTCAGCTCAGCCTCGGCCAGGGCGTGGACTCCGAGCGCATCACGGCGAACTACGCCAACGGCGTGCTCAGCGTCGCGATCCCGGTGAGCGAGAAGGCGAAGCCGCGCAAGATCTCGGTGGCGTCCGACGTGAGCTCCCCGACCATCACGGCCCACGAGAGCACGCACGACACCGCCGACGCGCCGCAGCCCGTCGAGCAGTAATCCGCGGCACACGCACGGAACCGCCCCGCGTCCTCCAAGGACCGGGGCGGTTCCGCGTATCCGGATCCTCCCGAGCGCCGTGGGATGCCTCGGCTCTAGGCTGAGCCCGTGCCCGAGTACGCCGTCCCCACGCCGCAGCGCCGGCGCGGACGGCCGCGCGGCGGCGAGTCGGGCTCGCGCGAGCGCATCCTCACGGTGGCCGTCGAGGAGTTCGGCGAGCGCGGGTACGACGCCACCACGATCCGCGGCATCGCCACCCGGGCCGGAGTCGACCCGGCGCTCGTGCACCACTACTTCGGCACGAAGGCGGATCTCTTCGCCGAGGCGGTCGATGCTCCGATGCGGCCGGATGTCGACATCCCGGCTCTCCTCGCCGGCCCGCGCGACGAGCTCGGCGCCCGTATCGCGCGCTACGTGTTCGAGGCCTGGGAGAAGCCCGACGTGCGCAAGCGCGGGGTGGTGCTGCTCCGCGCCGGGATCGGCAACCGGCTCGCCACGCCGCTGCTTGCAGCGTTCCTCTCTCGCGAGCTCCTCGGCCGCATCGCCGCCGACCTCGACCACCCCGATGCCGAGCTGCGCGCGAGCCTGGTCGCCTCGCAGATCGCCGGCATGCTGCTCGCCCGGCATGTGCTGAAGCTTCCCGCCGCGGCCGCGGCATCCGTCGACGACCTCGTCGCGTGGGTCGGCCCGAACCTGCAGCACTATCTGACCGGAGACCGGCCCCCCGCCGGGTGAGAGGAGAACCTATGACGTTCCAGGCATATCTCGACAACATCGAGGACAAGACCGGGCTCACCCCCCGCCAGTTCATCGACCTCGCCACCGCAAAAGGCTTCGGCCCCGGCACGAAGGCCGGCGAGATCGTCACCTGGCTCGCCGAGGACTACGGGCTCGGCCGGGGCCACGCCATGGCGCTGGTGCACGTGATCACGAAGGGCCCCAAGATCAACGTCAAGCACGTCGATTCGGGAGGAACCCACAGCGATCCGTCCGACACGCTCTGGCTCGACGGCAAGGCGACGAACCCTGCACCCTAGGCGCGCGGGCGGCTCTTGACCGCGCCCAGCGCGAAGAGCATAATTCACCGCGTGATGAATAAATCGCGATCCCGCCTCACCGCCGGATCATGAGCGTCGACGTCCGCAACGCGGTCGAGATCCGCGGACTCCGCGTGCGCCGAGGAAAAGCCGATGTGTTCGACGGCATCGACCTCGACATCCCACGCGGCCAGATCACCGGGCTGATGGGACCGTCCGGCTGCGGCAAGACGACACTCATGCGCTCCATCGTCGGCGTGCAGGTGGTGGCGGGCGGCTCGGTCACAGTGCTCGGCGATCCCGCCGGCACCCAATCCCAGCGTCGGCGGGTCGCCTACGACACGCAGGCGGCGTCGGTCTACGGCGACCTCACGATCCAGCAGAACCTCGCGTACTTCGCCCGGCTGATCGGCGCGCCGCGGTCCGATGTCGACCGGGTCATCGAGCAGGTCGGTCTCGCCGATCAGGCGCGGCAGACCATCGACTCCCTGAGCGGCGGGCAGGAGAGCCGCGTCTCGCTCGCGGTCGCGATGCTCGGCGAGCCCGAACTCCTCGTGCTCGACGAGCCGACCGTGGGCCTCGACCCGGTGCTGCGCAACGAGCTGTGGGGCCTGTTCCGGGGGCTCGCAGACCAGGGCGCGACCCTCATTGTCAGCAGCCACGTCATGGATGAGGCGCTCCGCTGCGACCGACTCATCCTCATGCGGGCCGGCCACGTCATCGCCGACACGACTCCGGATGGGCTGCTCGCCGACACGGGTCAGAAGGATCCGGATGCGGCGTTCCTCACGCTCATCGAACGTGACATGACCTCCGGCTCGGTGGTGGGGCCGGCGCCGGACCATCCACTCACACGCCGCGAGGCGCGTGGGGAGGCGGAGAAGTGAACGGGGTCCGCACCGTCGCCACCGCCGGTCGCGTGCTGCGCCAGCTGAGCCACGACCCCCGGTCGATCGCGCTCATGCTCGTCGCCCCGAGCCTGCTGGTCGGCCTGTTCGCCTGGCTGTTCAGCGACCAGGAGGGGGTGTTCGACACCTACGGCCCGCCGATCCTGGCGTTGTTCCCCTTCATCATCATGTTCCTGATCACCTCGATCACCACGTTGCGCGAGCGCCGCTCGGGCACGCTCGAGCGGCTGATGACGACGCCGCTCGGCAAGGGCGACTTCATCCTCGGCTACGGCCTGGCGTTCGGTCTCATGGCGATGCTGCAGGCGATCGTCACGGTGTCGTTCGCGGTCTGGGTCTGCGGGCTCGAAACCGACGGTCCGGTCTGGCAGCTGGGGCTCGTCGCAGTGACGGATGCCGTGCTCGGCATGGCTCTCGGACTCCTGGCGAGCGCGTTCGCGCGCACGGAGTTCCAGGCGGTGCAGTTCATGCCGCTGATCGTTTTCCCGCAGATCCTGCTCGGCGGACTGTTCATGCCCCGCGAGGACATGCCCGACGCGCTCTACGCGATCTCGAAGGTGCTCCCGCTCAGCTACGCGATCGACGCGATCAACGCTGTGACAGCCGGAGACGAGGGCTGGGACGTCTACGGCCCGCTGCTCGTCATCCTCGGATTCCTCGTCGGGGCCCTCGTGCTCGCCTCGCTCACCCTCCGCCGCCGCACGCCGTAGCCTCGCGTCAGCAGTCGGGCTTCGGGGTGCGCAGCTTCGCCGTGAGCTCGCGCAGCGCGGAGAGCTCGGAGTCGGTGAGCACCGACATCCGGTCCGCGATCGCACTGCCGTGCTTCAGTGCGAGCACGCGGAATGCCGCCGCGCCCTCGTCGGTGGCGTGCACCAGGGCCCCGCGACCGTCGTCCGGGTCGGCGCACTTGGCGAGCAGCCCGCGGGCGACCATCCGGTCGACGAGGCGTGAGACGCTCGGCTGGCTGATCAGCATGTTCGCGGTGACATCGCGCAGCCGCGCGGTCATCTCCGGGCCGCGGGTCACGGTGAGCAGCACGTCGTATTCCGCCTGGCTGAGTGCCGCGCGCTCGAAGTCGCCGCTGATCTCGCCGAACACCTCGTGCTGGGCGCGGAAGAGCGCTTCCCAGGCTTCGATGGCGAGGCGACGATCGGTCATGTGCACCAGACTAAAGGCACCAGCGGGGTCCTAGGCTGTGCTCGTGGGGAAGGTGCTGAGGCGACTGGGCGCCGTCTGCGCGGCGATCGCGGCCTGCGCGCTGATTCTCACGGCCTGCGCCGATCTGTCGGTCACCTCCGATGACGGCGCGGCGGACGTGGCATCGGCCAGCCTCGACGACTTCACCTTCGCGAGGATGGACGTCGACTACACGCTCGGACGCACCGACGAGGGCAAGAGCACGCTCGAAGTGGTCGAGCGGTTCGTCGCCGTGTTCCCGGAGTACAACCAGAACCACGGCATGCGGCGCATCATCCCGGACTCCTATCTCGGGGTGCCGCTGAACCCCCGATTCGTCTCGATCACCGACGGCGACGGCAACCCGCGCGCCGCGGAGGTCGATCGCGAAGACGGCACGTTCACGATGACGTCCCGCGCCGACGAGTTCGTGCACGGCGAGCAGATCTACGTCTTCACCTACACACTCGAGAATGTCACCCGGTTCTTCGACAACACCGGCGCCGACGAGTTCCAATGGGACGTCAACGGGACGCAGTGGCCGCAGCCGTTCAGCCGCGTCACCGCGACTCTGCACGTCGATCAGGACCTCGCGCCCAGCTTGACCGGCGCGAGCGCCTGCTACCGCGGGTTCGAGGGCGACGACAACCTGTGCACGATCGAAGCGACCGATGCCGCGCAGGGCGGAACGGATGTCTTCGCGGCTGCCGACGCGATCCAGCCGTACCAGACCATGACGATCGCGGTGGCCTTCGAGAAGGGCACGTTCGCCGCGTTCGACAACTCCTTCCTGGCCTCGCCGTGGGGATGGCTGCAGAGCCTCGCCGCGCTTCTCGTGCTCGGTGGTCTCGGGTGGGGCTTCGCCACCCGGGCCAGGCACCTGCGCGATGAGCCCGGCCGGCCCACGATCATCGCCGAGTACACCCCGCCCGCTCAGATCGACGCGCTGGAGAGCGCGGTGCTGCTCGGTCTGCCCGCGAAGGCGATCCCCGCCGAGGTGCTCGAGCAGGCGGTCGTCGGCAGCATCCGGATCGTCGAGGGGGAGCGGCACTGGTTCGGGGGCGTCAAGCTGCGAGCTCAGCTCATCGACCCGTCCCTCGCGGACGGCGACGGGGTGATGCTGCTGGGCGGCCTGTTTCCTTCAATGACGCCGGGCGACGAGTTCGAGTTCGGCCGCAGCGACCGGAGGCTCTCCACGACCGCGCAGGCCATCCTCACGGCGGCCCGCTCYGAACTCGAGCAGCGCGGGCTCCGAAGGCGCGTAGGGCTCGGCACCCGCGCCCTGCCCGTCATCGTCACCGGTCTCGGCGCCGTCGGCGTCTTTCTCGCCGGGATTGCCGCGATGGATGCCGCGGTCTCGGCGTGGATCCCGCTCGCGCTGATCGTCGGGGCGATCCTGGCCGAACTCGCCGTCATCGGGATGATGTCGCGCAAGCCGCTCACCGCTCTCGGCGCGGAGGTGCGCGACCACCTCGCCGGCCTCCGGGTGTTCATCGAGTGGGCCGAGGCTGACCGGATCCGGATGCTGCAGTCCCCGCAGGGCGCCGAGCGGATCCCCATCGACACGACCGATTCCGGAGTCATGCTGAAGCTGTACGAGGTGCTGCTGCCGTACGCGGTCGTCTTCGGTCAGGAGAAGCGGTGGGCGCAGGACCTCGCCGTGCTGTACGGCGAGCACGGCTCTCCCGGCTGGTACTCCGGCTCGAGCGGCTTCAGCGCCTCAGCGCTCTCCTCGGGCATCTCGACCCTGTCGGCGAGCACCGCGTCGTCGTCCGCCTCGTCGTCGGGCGGCTCGGGTGGCGGCGGGAGCGCCGGCGGCGGTGGCGGCGGGGGCGGCGGCGGAGGCGTTTAGCGGCCCAGCCGTCCGGCGACTCCCTGCGCGGCCAGACCCGTTCGCCGTGGGTAGGCTTGGCCGGGATGACCCCCGAGCTGAACCGGATCGAACCAGCCCGCCCCGGCGGCACGCCCGGCACGGGGCGTCGCATCGTGCTACTCGCCGGAGGGGTCGGCGGGTCCAACTTCGCCCTCGGGCTGCGAGCCGCGCTCGCGCCGCACGATGAGCTCACCGTGATCTGCAACACCGGCGACGACTGGTGGATCGCGGGCCTGCGCGTGCAGCCCGACATCGACTCGATGCTCTACGCCCTCGCGGGCGTCAAGGACCTCACCAAGGGCTGGGGACGAGCGGATGACTCGCTCCGCGTCTCGGGCGAGCTCGCGGCGTGGGGCGTCGGGCGGGAGTGGTTCGAGCTCGGCGACCTGGACCTCGGCGCGCACATCGCCCGGACCTCCTGGCTGCGCGCCGGCGCGACCGTCAGCGAGGCCGTCGCCCGGCTGACCGCGCGCTGGCCGCTCGGCGCCGTGATGCTTCCGATGACGGACGCCGAGGTCGACACCCAGGTCGTGCTGCCGGACGAGACGATCCACTTCCAGGAGTGGTGGACCCGCTACCGCGCGCGCCGGGAACCGCTGGCTTTCGAGAACCCGGGCATCGCCGCGGCACGGCCCGCCACCGGGGTGGTCGAGGCGATCGCCGCCGCCGACGTCGTCGTGATCGCCCCGTCCAACCCGATCGTCTCGATCGGCCCGATCCTCGCGGTCCCGGGCATCGCCGACGCACTCCGGCAGACGGCTGCGCCGGTCGTTGGCGTCTCGCCGATCATCGGCGGCGCACCGGTGCGTGGCATGGCGGATGTCTGCCTCCGGGTCGCGGGTGTCGCCTGCACCGCTGCGGGTGTGGCCGCACACTACGGCGCGCGCCGGGACGGTGGAGTGCTCGACGCCTGGCTCATCGCGGAGGAGGATCACGCCGATGCTGCCGCGGTCGACGGTCTCGGCATCCGTTCCGCGGTCCGCCCGCTGTGGATGACGGATGCCGCGCACAGCCGTGCCCTCGGCGAGGACGTGCTCGCCGTCGCCGCGTCGGTGAACCCCCAGCGACAGGGCTCGGTGCAGGGATGACCGCCGAGCGCGTGATGACGACGATCGACACGATCGAAGAGGCGGTGCGCCTGCTCGGGGCGGACGGCGCGGAGCTCGAGCGGCTGCTCGATCGGGCTGCGCAGATGCGCGATGCCGGCCTGCAGGACGCCGGCCGGCCCGGTGTCATCACGTACTCCCGCAAGGTGTTCGTCCCGCTGACGACGCTGTGCCGGGACCGCTGCCACTACTGCATCTTCGTCGACACTCCCGGGCAGCTGCTCACCAAGCGGGCGCCGATGTACATGTCGGATGAGCAGGTGCTGCAGGTCGTCCGTGCCGGCGCGGCGCACGGTTGCAAGGAGGCGCTGCTCACCCTCGGTGACCGGCCCGAGGACCGCTGGCCGCAGGCCCGCGCGTGGCTCGACGACCACGGTTTCGCCTCCACCCTCGAGTACGTGGGTCATGTCGCACGGCTGATCACGCGCGAGACCGGGCTGCTCGCCCACCTCAACCCGGGCGTGATGAGCGCCGACGAGCTGCGTGCGCTGCGCCCGACCGCTCCGTCGATGGGCATGATGCTCGAGACCACCTCGCGGGAACTGTACGAGACGCCCGGCAGCGTGCACTACGGCTCGCCCGACAAGGATCCGGCGGTGCGGCTGCAGGTCATCGCCGATGCCGGGGTCGCCGGCATCCCGTTCACCACCGGCATCCTGGTGGGCATCGGCGAGACGCTCCGCGACCGGGCTGAGTCGCTGTTCGCGCTGCGCGACCTGCACGCCCAGCACGGCCAGATCCAAGAGGTCATCGTCCAGAACTTCCGGGCGAAGCACGCCACCGCCATGCGGGGAGCGGCGGATGCCTCGCTCCGCGAGCACATCGCGGCGGTCGCGGTGGCCCGGCTCATCATGGGTCCGCAGATGCGGATTCAGGCGCCGCCGAACCTCGCCGATGCGGAAGCCTTCGACCTTCTCGTGCGCGCCRGCATCGACGACTGGGGCGGGGTGTCACCGGTGACCGCCGACCACGTGAACCCCGAGCGGCCGTGGCCCGACCTCGACGATCTCGCGGCGCTGACCGCGGCATCCGGTTTCACCCTGCGTGAGCGTCTGACCGCGCACTCCGAGTACGTCCAGGACCCGCAACGCTGGTTCGACCCGGCGATCCGGGCGAGTGTCGCCGCGCTCGCCGACCCCGCCACGGGGCTGGCCCGCGCGGATGCCGGGGCCACGACGCCCCTCGATCCCGCGCAGGGCCACCGCACGAACGGGGGCATCACAGGGCTGGTCGGCCGCGCGCTCGAGGATCCGACGGCGCTCGACGACGCCGAGTGGGTCACGCTCCTCACCGCGAGCGGGGCCGACCTCGAAGCCGTCGTCGCCGCCGCCGATGACCTCCGCCGCTTCACGGTCGGCGAGACCGTCAGCATGGTCGTGAACCGCAACCTGGCGTCGACCGGTCTGCGCGAGGAGCCCACCGGCGAGCCCGGCACCTTCGATCTCGCGGACGCGGCTGCGGTCGCCCGCGACGCGTGGGAGCTCGGCGCGACGGAGCTGTGCATCCAGGGGATGATCCCCGCCCACCTCGACCCGGCGAACTACCTCGACCTCGTCCGCGCCGTGAAGGATGCCGCGCCGGGCCTGCACCTGCACGCGTATCGCCCGCAGGATGTCGTCGACTTCGCGGATCGCTCCGGGATCTCGGTCCCAGCGGCTTTCCAGGCGCTGCGGGCGGCCGGCGTCGACACGGTGCCCGGCACCGGGGTCAAGGTGCTGAGCGAGCGGGTCCGGCAGCTCGTCGCGCCCGGCGACCTCGAGATCGACCGCTGGGTCGACACGATCGAGGCCGCCCACGATGCCGGCTTCCGCTCCACCTCCGTGCTCTTCTACGGCCACGTCGAAACGGCCGCGGAGCGCATCGCGCACCTGCGGATGCTGCGTGTCCTGCAGGATCGGCGCCAGGGCTTCACCGAGTTCGTCCCGATCCCGCTGCCCGGCTTCGGCGTACCGCTCGTGTCGGAGCGTGCTCCGGTCGATGAGCACCGGGCGATGGTGGCCGTCTCCCGGCTGCTGCTCGCCGGCAGCATCCGGCACATTCAGATCCCGTGGACCCGGCATGGCCGAGACCTCGCCATCATGCTGCTGCGCGCCGGGGGCGACGACCTCGGCGGCACCCTCCTGGACGGGCGGGTGCTGCCCGAGGCCGGCGCGGAGTCCGGGCTCGAGTTCCCGTTCGCCGAGGCGGAGCGCGCCGTCGGCCGCATCTTCCGCTCGCTGCGCCGACGCACGACCGACTACCGCGAGCCGGTTGCCCTCGAGGTGCGCGCGTGAACGGCGAACGGATCGAGGTCGTCGTCGTCGGCGCCGGGTTCGCCGGCATTGCGGCGGCGCTCGCGGCACGTTCGGCCGGCCACGAGGTCGTCGTACTCGAACGCGCCGACCGCCCCGGCGGCACCTGGCGCGAGAACACGTATCCCGGCGTGGCGTGCGATGTGCCCGCGCACCTCTACGGCCTGGCCGATCACCTCGATCCGGCCTGGTCGGCGGAGTTCGCGCCCGGCGCTGAGATCCAGGGCTATCTCGAGGGCATCGTGCAGCGCTCGGGCTTGAGCGGCATCCTCCGGCTCGACAGCCCGCTGCTGGCCGCCGGGTGGGATGACGACGAGCAGGCCTGGCGCATCGACGTCGGCGGCGAGCGCCCGGTGCAGCTCCTCGCCGAGGTGCTCGTGCTCGCCTGCGGGCGCCTCACCGAACCTGCCGTCCCGCTGCTCCCTGGCCTGGACAGCTTTCCCGGGGCGATGTTCCACTCCGCCCGCTGGGACCACTCCGTGCCGCTCGACGGCGCGAAGATCGCCGTCGTCGGCTCGGGTGCGAGTGCCGTGCAGATCGTGCCTGCGCTTGTCGCGGCCGGCTCACAGGTGGTCGTTTTCCAGCGCACCCCCGCGTGGATCGTGCCACGCGGCGGCCGCGCCTACACCGCCGAAGAGCAGGCGCGACTCGCGGCCCACCCCGAAGAACTGGCGGCGCTGCGCGAACGACTGCATCGCGAAGGCGAGGCCCGGTACGCCTCCCGCTCGGGATCGACGGATGCCGCTGCCGAGGCATCCGGAATCGCCCTCGCGCATCTCGCGGCGCAGGTCGCCGACCCGACTCTGCGGGCGCAGCTGACCCCGCACTACGCGTTCGGGTGCAAGCGGGTGCTGCTGTCGGACGACTTCTACCCGGCGTTCGCGAGCGGTGCGGCGCAGCTCGAGCCCTCCGCCCTCGCGACCGTTCACGGGCGCGAGCTCGTCTCCGAGCGCGGGATGAGCCACGGCGACTTCGACGCGATCGTCTTCGCGACGGGGTTCGAGACGGCGCGCCAGCCCTACGCGGGGCTCATCCGCGGCGAAGAGGGCGTGCTGCTCGAGCAGCACTGGGGAGACGGCATGACGTCGTTCGGCTCGGTCGTCGTGCCGGGGTTCCCGAACCTGTTCGTTCTCAACGGGCCCAACGCGTCGCTCGGGCACACCTCATCGGTGCTGATGCTCGAGCACCAGGCGGCCTACGTCGTCCGGGCCCTTGCGCGCCGGCCCGGCCAAGGCGGCGTGCTGCGGACGCGGCCCGAGGCGGAGCGCGACTACACGTGCCTCATCGACGAGAAGGCGGCCGCGACCCCCTGGCTCACCGGCGGATGCCACAACTGGTACGTCGATGACCGCTCCGGGCGCCTCACCCTGATGTGGCCGGGCACCGCCGCGGAGTACGGCGAGTTCCTCGCCGCGGCCGACGGCTCCGAGTTCGCGGAGGCCGTCCCATTGGTGAGCCCGCACGCGGGGCACACCTCGTGACCGTCTCCGGTTCCGTTCCCGTCGCCTGGACCCTGATCATCCCGGTCAAGCGATTCACCGTCGGCAAGTCGCGCCTGCGCGCCCACACCGACAGCCAGTCCGACCGGCACGCAGCGCTGGCGCGCGCGATCGCCCTCGATACCATCGCGGCCGCTGCCGCGAGCTCCCGGGTCGAGCACATCATCGTGGTCACCGACGAGGACCTCACCGACCATCTGCCCGTCGGCGCGGTCAACGTGCCCGAGGGTGCGACGGCCGGACCGAACCCCGCCGTGCTCGAGGGAGTCACCCGGCTCGGTGCTGCGTCCGCGCGGGCCGCCTTAGTCGGGGATCTGCCCGCCCTGCGCCCCGCCGACCTCGACGAGGCGCTCGCCCTCGCCGAGGGCATCGACCGGACAGTGACCCCGGATGCCGCGGGCACCGGTTCGACGCTGGTCACGGCGCGTGCCGGTGTGGCGTGGCAGTCGGCGTTCGGGGAGGGCTCATTCGCGCGCCATGTCGCCCTCGGCTGCGTGCCGCTCCCGATCGACGCCCGCTCGACGCTCCGTCGGGACGTCGACACCCCGGACGATCTGGCCGAGGCCGACCGTCTCGGACTCGGCGCCTGGACCAGAGCTCTGCGCGAGCTGACCCCCACGCGGGGAAGCGCTGCGTAGGCCCTCACCTACGCGCCCCACCACAACCCGAATCCACCTACTTCGCGCCAGCCCACCGAGTTCTGCGCGCCGATCTCGGTGGATTCGCGCGTAGTCGGTGGTCTCGCGATTTGGGCCGACCCACGGCGACCGGCGAAGACGACCGGTCCGTCAGTGCGTGCGGTGCGCGGCGTAGTACTCCAGCAGAGCCTGGGTCGAGGCATCCTGCGCGTCGAAAGCCGCGGTGTCGCCTTCGAGCGCCGGCGCGATCTGCAGGGCGAGCTGCTTGCCGAGCTCGACACCCCATTGGTCGAACGAGTTGATGCCCCAGATCACGCCCTGCGTGAAGGTGATGTGCTCGTAGAGGGCGATGAGCTCACCGAGCACCCGAGGGGTGAGCGCGGGGGCGAAGATCGAGGTGGTCGGGCGGTTGCCGGCGAACGTGCGGGCGGCGACGAGGGGGCCGGTCGTGCCCTCGGCCTCCACCTCGGCAGCGGTCTTGCCGAACGCGAGGGCCTTGGTCTGCGCAAGGAAGTTCGCCAGGAACAGGCCATGCACGTCGCGGCCTTCTGCGGCCAGCGGGAAGGCCGGGTTCGCGAAGGCGATGAAGTCGGCCGGGATCAGCTGGGTGCCCTGGTGGATGAGCTGGTAGAACGCGTGCTGGCCGTTCGTCCCGGGCTCGCCCCAGAAGATCTCGCCGGTGCCGGTGGTGACCGGCGTGCCGTCCCAGCGCACCGACTTGCCGTTGGACTCCATCGTGAGCTGCTGCAGGTACGCGGCGAAGCGGTGCAGCTGCTGGGCGTAGGGGAGCACGGCGTGGGTCTGCGCGCCGAGGAAGTTCGTGTACCAGACGTTGAGCAGACCCATCACAACCGGCACGTTCTGGGCCAGCGGGGTCGTGCGCACGTGCTCGTCGACGGCGTGGAAGCCGGCGAGCAGCTCGCGGAACGCGTCKGGACCGAGCGCGATCACCAGCGACAGCCCGATCGCCGAGTCGACGGAGTAGCGTCCGCCGACCCAGTCCCAGAACCCGAACGCGTTCGACGGGTCGATGCCGAAGGCGGCGACCTTGTCGAGAGCGGTCGAGACCGCGACGAAGTGGTGGGCCACGGCATCCGTCCGTGCTGACTCGTCCGCCGCGATCGCACCGACGCCTTCGAGCCCAGCCCAGAGCCAGTCACGAGCGAGGCGGGCGTTGGTGAGCGTCTCGAGCGTGGTGAAGGTCTTGGACGCGACGATGAAGAGGGTCGTCTCCGGGTCGAGGTCCGCGGTCTTCAGGGCGATGTCGGCGGGGTCGATGTTGGAGACGAAGCGGGCCTGGATCCCGGCATCCGCGTAGGGCTTCAGGGCTTCGAAGATCATCGCCGGGCCGAGGTCGGAGCCCCCGATGCCGATGTTGACGACGTGGGTGACCTGCTTGCCGGTGATGCCCCGCCAGTCGCCGGAGCGGACGCGTTCGGCGAAGGCGTCCGCCGCGGCGAGCACCGCCTGCACGTCATCGTCGATCTGCTGCCCGTCGACGACGAGCGCTGGAGTGGCTCCCGGCGGCCGGCGCAGCGCGGTGTGCAGCACGGCGCGGTCCTCGGTGGTGTTGATGTGCTCGCCGGCGAGCATCGCCGCGTAGCGGTCGGCGACGCCGGTCTGCTCCGCAAGCCGCACGAGGGAGCCGAGGATCTCGTCGGTGACGAGGTTCTTCGACAGGTCGACGTGCAGGTCGCCGACCGTGAGGGTCAGTCGCCTGGCTCGGTCGGGGTCCTGCGCGAACCACGCCCGCAGGTCGGGGGCGAAGGCGGACCGGTGGGCGTCGAGCTCGGCCCAGGCGGAAGTGGYGGCGGCATCGATGGGTGCACTCACGGGTTCCACGCTAGCGCGCCGGACCCGGGGTGTCCCTTCGATGTCACCCGGCCGGGATCAGTACCAGCCGGTGGCGTTCGAGTGGCCCCAGGCGGCGCAGGGGGTTCCGTAGGATCCGCGGATGTACCCCAGGCCCCAGCGGATCTGGGTCGCCGCATTGGTCTGCCAGTCGGCGCCGGCGCTTGCCATCTTGCTGCCGGGCAGCGACTGAGGGATGCCGGTGGCACCGCTGCCGGAGTTGTAGGCCTGGTAGTTCCAGCCGGACTCGCGGTTCCAGAGCGACACGAGGCAGGAGAACTGGTCGGAGCCCCAGCCGTACTCGGCTGCGGCGATCTGCTGCGCGACAGCTTTGGCGCCCTCCGGGGTGTTCGCGGCCGCTGCGGCAGCGGCAGCAGCTGCGGCAGCCGCCTCGGCGTCGCGCTGGGCCTGGGCGGCAGCCTCTTCGGCGGCCCTCTTCGCCTGGGCGGCATCGAGCAGCTCACGCAGACTCGAGGTCTTCGCCGTCACGCGCAACGTCTCTTCGGTGGCCTGGTCCGTCACGGCAGGCAGGAACAGGACCGGCAGCGTGTCCATGCCAGCCAGGCGGTCCATCTGCTCCCGGAGCGCCGCGGTGTCCACCGTCGTGGTCACGACGCCGACGTCGAGTCCGGATGCCGCGATGTCAGCGGTGACGGTGCTCGCTGCCGCGACCGCGACCTCCGCGGCGTCCAGGGCCGACTGCGCGTCGGCCTCGATGGTGCGCAGGGTTGCGGGTTCGGCGGTCGAGGCGGCCAGTCGCGACGCCAGGGCGGTGGAGGCGACGGCACCGGTCTCGGGTGACCGGACGTTCGCAGAGGCAGCGGCGCTCGTCAGGCCGGTCAGCGCGGCCATTCCGATGACGGCGCCGACGGCGACGGCGGATGTTGCGATCGTGCGACGGTGGAGAGTGCTGCGGGCAGAGCGGAACGGACGGGTGGAGCGCATGCGGAGGAATAGCCTTCGTGGTCTGCGGCACCGGCGACGTGCGCTGGCGTGCGCCCTTCGGGTCGGGCACGAAGTCCCGAGTCTGCAAGGCCAATCTGGACAAGTCCCAGGCGTTACCTGGAAGGTCCGTGGGAAGGGCCTTTGCGAAAATGGCTGATCAGAGGCTCGGATTTTGCATTGGAGCAGGTGCGCGGGCAAGAGTAAGGGCCGGTCGGAGAGGCTCCCGACCGGCCCTTGTCCCTTGCACCAAGAGTGTCCTGCAATCACATGCGATAGCTGCCACAGCAAAACAACTACCGTGCTTGAACTCTATAACGACCAGGTAACGGAAGGGAAGACCTTGGCGTTATCTTTTCGTGATTCTTTGCCGGTTCATCGGGTTCACCCAGGTTCGGGCCGGGTCAGCGCTCCCGCGCGGGCGTGATCAGCACCCCGCCGAAATGCGCCTCGGAATAGTCCCACTCGCGTCCATCGACCCACACCCGCGCCGAGATGCAGGGCAGCGGTTCGTGCTCGCCGTCCGGCCAGTGCAACACGAACCCGCCGCTGAACGACGCGTTCGATCCGGTCACGCGTGCGCCGTCCGCATCTACTGCGCGAGCCTCGCATTCGCCGCACAGGTATTCGGGGTACCGGTCGGATTGCACGACCTGGGCGCCGCAGTTGGGGCAGGGCTGCGTGCCGCGGGCGCCGGGGAGGAACGGACTCATCTGGACGAGTGTAGGTCAGGCCGTGCGGGCTCGCTCTTCGTTCTCGGCCGCTGACCTCGGTGGGAACAGGTCGCGTGTGATCGGACAGATTCATCGGATTCACCCAGGTTCGGGTGTCTGATCCCGCGGTACGCCGATCCCCTATCGTCGAGACATGTGGCGAACCGATGGCAACCGATACGCCGCAATCATGGCCGCAGAGATCGCCATTCTGAGCCCCGAGGTGCGGCGAGAAGGCGCGCGGCTAGAAGAGCTGCTGCACGCCGACTTCGTCGAGATCGGACGATCGGGACGTCGCTGGACCCGAGAGGCGATTCTCGAAGCTCTGCGCACTGAGGAGGATCACCCGCTTCCCGCGACGGACGACTGGCAGTACCTAGAGGTCGCGCCCGGCGTGGTGCTGGTCACCTACCGCATCCGCACGTCTGCCGGCGACAGCCGGCACTCCTCGATCTGGGACACGACCTCCGGCGCTCCGGAGATCCGGTTCCACCAGGGAACCGCGCTCCCTGACCAGTTCGAGGACCGGGAGGCGAGAAGTCGGGCGCTTCGATTGTGCGTCCTGCTGTGGGCCCGCGAAGGGCGCGAGCAGGATCTCCATCACTACGAGGATTCGGTCCTCGCCCTCCTGAGCGACCACGCCGGTCGGGTGGTCGCCCGCGATCGCATTCTCGCTCAGGGCACGGACGATCCGACGGAAGTGCAGATCATCGAGTTCCGCGATCAGGACGCGATGGATGCTTACCTGGGCGATCCGAGGCGGTCGGCGCTGCATGATGCCCGGGATGCCGCGATCGCGAAGACGCAGATCCTGCGCAGCGCCTAATCATTGCGGCGCGATGCCGAGCGCCCGCACGAGATAGATCATGTGCGAGCGGATGTCGATCGACGGGTCGTAGCCCCGTTGGATCTGCAGGCCGTCCCAGCCCGCGAAGAGCAATGCCGAGACGGCGACCGGGTCGACGTCGGCAGCGACTCGGCCGTCAGCCTGCATGCGAACGAGCGCGTCGCTCATCACCAACCGGATCGCCTCGTATCGCGTCCGCAGGAACTCGTGCGCGACATGGTCGGGTTCGGTGGCCTCGCCGGTAACCCGCAGCGCGAGCTGCACCATGCCGGGGGAGGACACTTCCTCGTCGACGGCGAGGAGGATCCGCTCGACGAGATCGTCGGCGAAGTTCTGCGCCTCGGGGTTCACCTGCACGGCGACGACCTCATCGCGGTGCCTCAGGATCTCGAGGAACAGCGCGTCCTTCGAGCCGAAGTAGTGCAGCAGTCCGTTCTGGCTGAGGCCCACGGCATCCGCCAGATGCTTCACCGTCGCACTGGTGTAGCCGTCGCGGGCGATGACCTCGAGCGCGACGTCGAGGATCTCGGCGCGCTTCGCCTTGCCTTTCGCGTACGGACCCCGGGTTCCCATAAATCGCATGATATGCGGTTTTGGGCTTGCGCGCACCCAATCCCGCATGGCATGCTGTTTTCATCGACACGAGAGAACGCCACTGCTGGCCGTTCGGATGCCGGACATCACAGACGATGGGAATCACATGAGCAGCACCACGGTCACCGAGCCGAACCCGGCAGGGCCGAACCCTAAGGGCGACAAGGCGAGTCGCAACGTCGTCCTCGAGCCGAGCGAGCCGGGGACGTCCTCGATCTACATCAAGGGCCGCTCGTCGCGGACCTACCTGACCTGGTACACGATCCTGACGATCGCGATCACCGCGGTCTGGGGCGCGGTCGCGGGCATTCTCCTCCCGAATCACGTACAGCTGCTCGAGGTGGGCAACTGGTTCACCGGAGCGAACGCCGGGGTCGACCTGCAGCAGCTCGCCTTGCTGCAGCAGTCCATCGATGCCGGCACCGCCACGGCGACGGCCGAGCAGGCGCAGCAGCTGGAGCTGCTCAGCGGCTTCAACGCGGCTCGGGCCCAGTCGCTCGCGATGATCAGCACGATCGGCGTGATCCTGACGATGCTCATCCAGCCGATCGTCGGCGTCTTCGCCGACCGGACCCGTACGAAGTGGGGCCGCCGCGCACCGTGGATCCTCTTCGGCACCGTCGTCGGATCTGTGCTGCTGGTGGCGATGCGCTTCGCCCCGTCGATCGCCGTCCTCGCGATCGTGTTCATGCTCGCCCAGGCCATCCTCAACACGGCATCGGGACCGCTGGCGACGACCGTCGCCGACCGGATGCCCGAGAACCGGCGCGGTGTCGCCTCCGCTCTCGGTGGCTTCGGCAACTTCTTCGGCGGTCTGCTGGGCGGTCTGCTCGCCGGCGCGCTGTTCGCTGTGATCGGCCTGGACTTCTACTTCATCATCGCCGCGTTCGTCGCGTTCTCCGGCGTCATGTTCGTGATCTTCGCCCGCGACCGCTCCTCGAAGGACCTCGAGGTCGCCCCGTTCAACTGGAAGCAGTTCTTCGTCGGGTTCACGATCGCCCTGCGAAACCGCAACTTCCGGTGGGTGTGGGTCGCCCGCATCCTGCTGACGTTCGGCTACACGGTCTCGACCGCCCTCAGCCTCTACATGCTGCAGAGCTACGTGCACCCCGCTCTCAGCCAGGCCGAGGCCACCGCGATGGCGCCGCTCCTCATGCTCGCGGGCGTCCCCGTCACGATCCTCGCCGTGCTCGTCGCAGGCAAGCTGTCGGACAAGCTCGGCAAGCGCCGCATGTTCGTGATCGTGGCATCCGTCCTCATGGCGGTCTCGATGCTCATCCCGATCCTCATGCCCACCCTCGCGGGCCTGTTCATCCAGGCGATCGTCGGCGGTATCGCGTTCGGCATCTACCTCCCGGTCGACCAGGCCCTGTTCATCGACGTCCTGCCCGACCAGCGCGCCGCGGGCCGCGACCTCGGTGTCGCCGGCCTCGGCTCGAACCTCGGTCAGGCGCTCGGCCCGATCCTCGCCGGCACGGTCGTCGCCATCACCGGGGGGTACATCGGCATCTGGGTCGCCGCCGGCGTCCTCGTGCTGCTCGGCGCCGTCGCGATCATCCCCCTCAAGGGCGTCAAGTAGCGGCCCGGGGCCGATCGTGCGTCCGTACGCGACCGGCCCCGGCATCTCCCCGGCGCGCCAGCGTCCCTCCCATACCCCGATCCCTGCAGAGAGCGAGCCGTCATGAACGCGCAGCCGACCGCCACCCAAGAGACCTCCCTCGTGGACGAGACCTGGAGCCTCGACTCCGACGACGAGCTGTTCCGAGAGCCGTACGTCGACATCGACGAGTGGCGCGCAACGCCCGCCGTGCACCGCTACGTCCACGGCGGATTCCGCGGCACCGACACCCGGTTCTCGTTCTACTTCCCCGCGGCCGAGGCGTACCAGGGTCGCTTCTTCCAGCACGTGACCCCGGTTCCGCAGAGCGAGAACCTCGCGCAGGAGAACCACGGGGAGTTCAACCCGATCGCCTTCTCCGTCGACAGCGGCGCGTACTTCGTCGAGACCAACGGCGGCGGTCCGGATGTCGCGAACCCGATGTCCGGCGTCGACCCGACGATCGGCGCCTATCGTGCGAGTGCGGCCGCCGCGCGCTTCTCGCGGGTGGTCGCGGCCTCGGTCTTCGACGAGCACCGCTCCTACGGCTACCTCTACGGCGGCAGCGGCGGGGCGTACCGCACGATCGGTTCGTCCGAGAACACCGACGGCGTCTGGGACGGCTTCGTGCCTTACGTCCCCGGCAGCCCGATGGCGATGCCGAACGTCTTCAGCGTGCGCATGCATGCCCAGCGCATCCTCCGCGACAAGTTCCCGGCGATCGTCGAGGCCTATGACGTCGGGGGAGACCCTGCGGCGCTCGAGCTGACCGCCGAGGAGCGCGATGCTCTCGACGAGGTCACGCGCATGGGCTTCCCGCCGCGATCGTGGTTCGGGTGGCGCACCATGGGCATGCACGCGTTCAGCGTGCTCTACCCGGGCGTGATGTTCATGGACCCGACCTACGCCGACGACTTCTGGACCGTCGACGGCTACCTGGGCGCCGACCCGACGGCATCGGTGCACCGCGACCGCATCCAGCTCAGCACGACGGTCGCCGAACTGATCGCCGAGACGGCGACCCGCGGCGAGGACCTCGTCGCCGGTGGCGTCGACGAGTCGTTCCTGCACACGGCGTCGGCCGGTCAGGTCGTCTCGGGTCTGCGGCTCGCCGAGGCGCAGGACGGGTGGATCCTCGGCGCGCAGTTGACCGTGCGGTCCGGTGCGGTGGCAGGCGCTGTGATCCGGCTCTCCGGTGTCGAGGGCGACCTCGCGATCGTCGAGCCCGGCCAGGAAGAGGTCCTCGCCGCGCTCGCCGTCGGCGATGAGGTCGCGCTCGACAACTCGAGCTTCCTCGCCGCGCAGACTTACCACCGACACCAGGTGCCTGGCCCCGAGTACGCGGTCTGGGACCAGTTCCGCGATGCCGATCGTGCGCCCGCGCTGCCGCAGCGCGCGATGCTGCTCGGGCCGCTGATGACCCAGGGCGCTTCCGGAACGGTGCCGTCCGGCCGGATCACCGGCAAGATGATCGTCGTCGCCTGCCTTCTGGACCGTGAGGCGTTCCCGTGGCAGGCCGACTGGTACCGCTCGCGCGTCGAGGAGCACCTGGGCGAGGCATCCGGCGACCACTTCCGGCTCTGGTACATCGACAACGCCCTGCACGGCGACGACGACCCGCAGGAGTTCCCAGCTCGCAGCGTCGCCTACGTCGGCGCCCTCGAGGTCGCTCTGCGTCAGCTCGCGGCCTGGGTCGAGGACGGCATCGAGCCCTCGGCGACCACGGCCTACGAGGTCGTCGACGGACAGGTGTTCGTGCCGACCACCGCCGCTGCGCGGCGCGGTGTGCAGCCCGTCGCCACGCTCACCGTGAACGGCGCACCGAGCGCGACCGTGCGTGCGGGTGAGCCGGTGACGCTGCGCATCGAGGCCGAGGCCCCAGGCGACGGAGTGATTGTCGAGCTCCTCGAGGTGGAGACGGATGCCGACGGCACCGAGGGACTCGGCAGCAGGTTCGACCTCGCCCCGGCCGGTCGCGTGGTCGTCGAAGAACAGCGGGTGTTCACCGCTCCCGGCACGCACTTCCTCGCCGTGCGGGTCGCCGCGCAGGCCGGCGGCGACCCGGCCGATCCGCATGCTCGAGTCAGGAACATCGTTCGCGCAAGGATTACCGTCGAAGCATGACCGACGCGCGCTGGATCGTCACGACGCAGGGCTCGCGGTGCCCCTCGTTCCGCACGTTCGTCATCCCGACCGCCTGACCGGGGCCGCCGGGGGCGCAGGGCTCACACCCGAATGAGCGGCACGGTGGCTAGGGTGATCGGGTGAGAGGGCGACCGTGAGCGATGACGTCACACTGGGGCTGACGCTCAGCGGCGGCGGGGCCTACGGGGCCGCGCACGTGGGGGTGCTGCAGGAGCTCGCGGAACGGGGCATCCGTCCCGGTATCGCCACGGGCACGAGCTCCGGCGCGCTCGTGGCCGCCGCCTACGCGGCCGGTGTGCCGCTGGAAGCGATCGCGCGGGCCGCGCTCGCGTTCCGCTGGAGTTCGATCGCGCGGATGTCGCTCACCCCGAGGCTGGGGCTGCTGGACTCCGGCGCGCTGACCGATGCCATCCACCGCGTGCTGGGCGAAGATCCGCTCATCGAGGAGCTGCCTCGACGCTTCGCGGCCGTCGCGACCGACCTTCGCACCCGCGAGGCCGTCGTGATCGACGAGGGTCCCCTCAATGTCGCGCTGCGGGCGACGATCGCCGTACCCGGCCTGCTGCCGCCGGTCCGTCGTGACGGACGGGTGCTGATGGACGGCGGGATGGTCGACAACGTGCCGGTCGCCGCGACGCGTCAGCTCGGCGCGTCGACGATCATCGTGGTGCGGCTGCACGCCAAGTGGGAGAACGTGCGCATGATGCGCGTGGTGTCCAGCACCGCCGAGCTCGACGAGGACCCGTCCGTCATCCTCATCCAGCCCGAGATGGAGGGCCTGGCGCAGTGGTCGATGGGCGACGTGCCGCACCTCATCGAGGAGGGCAGGCGCGCGGCCCGGGTTGCGCTCGATGCCGTGGGGCGGATGCCGAGGATGTGACCCGAACGTCCGGTGTGGCGGCCTCAGTTCACCGCTGAGGTGAGCCGGGCGACCCCGTCGAGGAACGTCGCCTTGGCGGGTTCGCGGTTCCACTCCTCGAGCGTGAGCTCGCGCCCCACATCCCGGTAGTGCTGCTCGACCTCGCGCATGCCCTGCACGAACGAAGACCCACGCACGAGCAGCGACGACTCCATGTTGAGGCTGAACGAGCGGATGTCCATGTTGCTCGACCCGATCACGGCGATATCGTCGTCGATCGAGAAGTGCTTCGCGTGCAGGATGTACGGCGCCGGGTAGAGGAAGATCCGCACTCCGGCCTCGAGCAGGGCGCTGTAGTACGACCGCTGGGCGTGGTACACGAGCCCCTGGTCGCCGATCTCGGAGACGAACAGCTGCACTTCGAGACCGCGCTGGCACGCGGTCGTGATCGCGTAGACCATCGCCTCATCCGGCACGAAGTAGGGACTCGTCAGGATGACCTTCTCGGTGGCGCCGTAGATGAGCGACAGGAACAGGCGGAGGTTGTTCTCGGTGGGGTAGCCGGGACCGCTCGGCACCACCTGGCACAGCAGCGCGTCGGGCGAGGAGGAGTGGGCTACCTGCGGGGCGGGCACGTGCTCGGTGAGGCGCTCGCCCGTCTCGATGAGCCAATCCGACAGGAAGACCGTGTTCACCCCGGCAACGACGGGGCCGGTCAGGCGGGTCATGAGCTCCTGCCACATGAGGCCGCGCTTGATGTTCTTCTCGGAGTCGTAGTGCCGGGCGATCAGGTTCTGCGATCCCATGAACGCGACGCGGCCGTCGACGACGACGAGCTTGCGGTGGTTGCGCAGGTCGGGCCGCTGGTACTTGCCCTTGAACGGCATCACCGGCAGCATCCAGGCCCACTTCACGCCGATGCGGTCGAGTTCTGCGAACGTCTCCTTGCTCTTTGCGACCTTCGCCGACGAGATGTGATCGGCGAGCAGACGCACGCTCACGCCGCGCGCGACCGCACGCTCCATCGCGGAGAAGAATCCTCTGGTGGTGTCGTCCCACCCCACGATGAAGAACTCCACGTGCACGAAGCTGGTCGCCGTGTCGATTTCGGCGGCCATCGCGTCGATCGAACCCTGGTAGTCGCCGAGGAGGGTCGCCTCGTTGCCGCGGCTCGCCGGCAGGCCGGTGAGGTCCTCGTTCTGCTGCACGACCCGCTGGAACCAGCGCGGCCAGGAGGCGTCCATGATCTCGAGGTCCGACTCGCGCACGGTCTCGCGGATGATCCCGTCGATGCGAGCCTGTTCGTCGCGTCGCTTCTTCGGCAGCCGGAAGTTGCCGATGAGGAGGTAGAACAGGATGCCGAAGAGTGGGAACAGCACGATCAGCAGCAGCCACGCCATCGCCGCGGTCGGCTTGCGTCGGCGCGGCACGTAGATCAGCGCCGCGATGACGATCACCACTTGGATCAGGAGGCCCAGCAGCCAGGCGAGGTTGGAGCCGAGTACACCGTTCACGAAGATCCGATCGTCGGGGCGGGCGCCACGATCCCCAGAGACGATGGCGCGAACGGCCCCAGGCTAGCGGACTTCGCGTCAGCCGATCGGGAAGATCAGCACCGAACTCGAGGCCGTCGCGACGACCTTGCCTGCGGCATCCGTCACGATGCCCTCGGCGAAGGCGACCCTGCTGCCGGGCTTGGTCACGGTGCCGACGGCGGTCAGCGGACTATTGCTGTTGTGCGCCACGTCGTCCCACTGGACAGTGCGCTCGCGTTCGGTCACGGCAGTCTCCTCGTCTCGCGCACAAGGGTATCGGCCCGCCGCGCGCGGCTCCCTAGGCTGGAGGGGAGGGGGTTCCACACCTATGCCGCTTGCCGCTCCGGACATCAGACTCATCGCCGTCGACATGGACGGCACCCTCTTGGACGGCAACGGCCGCATCCCGGGTGCCCTCTGGCCGCTGCTCGACCAGCTCCGCACACGCGGGATCCGCTTCGTGCCGTCCAGCGGCCGGCAGCTCGCGACGCTCCAGCGGTCGTTCCCGGACAGCGACGACATGGTCTTCATCGCCGAGAACGGCGGCTTCGTGGTGCGCGGCGAAGACGAGATCAGCTCCGACGCGATGGACGCCGGGTTCACGGCATCCGTCATCCGTCGCCTGAGGTCACTCGGTGCGGACGGGAGCGACCTGGGTGTCGTCGTCTGCGGAAAGCGCTCCGCCTACATCGAGCGGACGGATGCCGCGTTCCACACCGAGGCCCAGCGCTACTACGCGCGGCTCGAGGTGGTGGACGATCTGCTCGCCGTGGACG
Source organism: Microbacterium sp. P2_F9 (assembly GCF_056403635.1). Taxonomy (NCBI): domain Bacteria; kingdom Bacillati; phylum Actinomycetota; class Actinomycetes; order Micrococcales; family Microbacteriaceae; genus Microbacterium; species Microbacterium sp. P2_F9. Next base: position 28,533 of record NZ_JBFUFC010000012.1, read on the forward strand.
ATCAAGTGCTCAAGCTGGCCGTGTACGACTTCGGCCCGGCGGAGGCGACCGCTCCGCACCTCGCCGATCTGACGGCGACCCACCAGGTCGTCGTGTCGGGGCACCACTGGATCGATGTGATGAATCAGGGCGTCAACAAGGGCATCGCCCTGGCGCAGGTGCAGGCCGCGCTCGGGATCACCGCCGCGCAGACGATGGCCTTCGGCGACTACCTCAACGACCTCGAACTGCTCGACGCCGCCCACTACTCGTTCGCGATGGCGAACGCGCACCCCGATGTGCTCGCCCGTGCGCGTTTCCGTGCCCCGTCGAATGTCGACGAAGGCGTGATCACGACCATTCGGGCACTGCTGGAGGGCAGGCTCGCTGGCTAGATTGAATTCATGCCCACGATCCCCACCATCGCACTGAACGACGGCACCGACTTCCCCGAACTCGGTCTCGGCACCTACAACCTGCGCGGCGACGACGGGGTCTCCGCGATCGTCGCCGCGATCTCCTCCGGCTACCGACTGCTCGACAGCGCGGTGAACTACGAGAACGAGCGCGAGGTCGGCGAGGCCGTCCGGCGTGCCGGCGACGAGCTCGGCGTGGCCCGCGACGAGCTGCTGGTCACCACGAAGATCCCGGGCCGCCACCACGGCTACGACGCCGCGTTCGCCAGTGCCGAGGCATCCCTCGCCGCTCTGGGGCTAGAGCGTATCGACCTGCACCTCATCCACTGGCCGAACCCGAGTGTCGACAAGTACGTCGAGACCTGGCAGGCGATGATCGCCCTGCGCGAGGCTGGGCTGGTCGGCTCGATCGGCGTCTCGAACTTCACCGAGGCGATGCTCACCAGGCTGATCGGCGAGACCGGAGTCACGCCCGCCGTCAACCAGGTCGAGCTGCACCCGTACTTCCCGCAGGGCGCGCTGCGCGAATTCCATCGCGCGAATGGCATCCGCACCGAGAGCTGGAGCCCGCTCGCGCGCCGCAGCGAGCTGTTCACCGAGCAGGCCGTGAACGACGTCGCCGCCGCCCACGGGGTCAGCGCGACCCAGGCGGTGCTGCGCTGGCACGTCCAGTTGGGCTCGACGCCCATCCCGAAGTCGGCGACGCCCGAGCGTCAGGTCGAGAACGCCGACGTCTTCGGCTTCGAGCTGTCAGACGCCGAGGTGGCATCGATCTCCGGCCTCGAGCGCGGGCGCCTCTGGGACGGCGACCCCGACACCCACGAGGAGATGTAGCTGACAGGATGCCGCGGCCTGCGCAGCGGCGAGCTCAGCGGGCTTTGGCCAGGGCCGCGATCCACTCCGCGAAGGTCTGCGCGCCGAGCTCGGCATCCGTTCCAGGCAGAAGCGAGCCGTCGCGCATCGCGTGCCCGATCGCACCAGGCAGATTCAGGGGAATGACCCACCCGCCGGCGCCGCTCGCGCTCGCCCAGGCCTTCACCATGCCGGCCAGCGACTCTTCGCGAGGCCCGGCGAACTCGATAGTCCGGCCGGCCGGCATCGCGATGGCCGCCGCGGTAAGCCGCGCACCCACCTCGCGCGCCGCGACGGGCTGCGTGCGTCCGCGCGGCGCGAAGTGCGCCGGACCGCGCTTGCCGAACCGCCACACTTGGCCGGCGAACTCATGGAACTGCGTCGATCGCACGATCGTGAACGGGATGCCGCTGGCCTCGGCCGCGCGCTCCTGCGCGACTTTCGCGGCGTAAAGCGGGTACTCCGCGGCGCGGGCGGCGCCCACGATCGAGAGGACGACGTGGTGGCGCACTCCTGCGCTCTTCTCTGCAGCGTGAAGTGTCCGGGCGACGTCGGCGTGGAATCCGATGGGGTCGGCGTCGTCGCTCACACCCGAAGCGTCGATCACCGCGTCGACGCCTTCCAGCGCCGCCGCAGCGCCCTTCCCGGTGACCAGGTCGACGCCCTTCGATCGGGCCAGCACGACGACCTCGTGGCCACTCTCCCGGGCGGCGATCACTGCCTGGCTGCCCGCTTGGCCGGTTCCTCCGGCGACGGCGATCTTCATGCTTCGGTCTCCTTCGTTCTCAGATGACGGCGCCCGATCACGCGTCCGCTTCGTCCCGGGGCGCGACCCTCTGGCGCTCGCCCGCCTCCGCGAGGTCGGACGGTTCACGCAGCGCCGACCCTGGCGGACTCGGCTCGACATCGGGCTGGCTCAGCGTCGCGATCAGCACCCCGACCAGCGCGATGCCGCCGCCGATCGCCTTGACCGGGTCGAGGGGCTCGCCGAGCAGCAGCGCGAACCCGTAGCCGAGCGCCGGGATCGCGGCCGTCGCCACGCCMGAGATCGCCGCGGGCACGCGCTCGGCGCCGTAGTTGAAGAGCACCAGCGTCGGCGCTGTGACGAGGAGCGCGAGCGCGAGGATGCTCAGCAGCCCACGCGCATCGGTCGGGATCGCGGCGGTCCCGGTGACGAGCTCCCAGCCGAGCCAGGGGAGCATCAGCACCGTGCCCCACACCCCCGTCGCCGTCGCCAGCACGAGGGCGTCCGGGGCATCCGCTCGTCCCGCGTCGCGGCGCAGCAGCACCGTGTAGATCGCGTAGGACGCGAGCGCGACGACGTTCAGCAGCACCCCGAAATCGAGCCGGAATCCGGATGCCGCGACCAGCGCCACTCCGAGCGTCGCGAGGACGAGCCCCAGGATGGTGCGTCCGGTCAGCCGCTCGCGGATCATCACCACCGCGGCGATGGCGGTGAGCACGGGCAGGAGCGAGACGACGAGGGCTGCGGTGCCGGGGGAGGTGAAGAGCAGCCCGAGATTCGCGAATGAGTAGTAGAGCGTGACGCCGGTGAGGCCGAGGAGGATCGTCCGGGGCTCGCGGAGGGTGCGCGCGAATGCAGGGCGACGCACGGCGAGGGGGATGAGCACCAGGAGCGCGATCGCGAAGCGCGCGACCGAGAGCACAGCGGGGGAGCCGGTCTGAAGCGCCCAGCCGGACAGCACGTATGCGAACGACCACAGGACGACGGACAGACCGATCGCCGAGAGCGGCAGCGCGCGGTGGGACACGAGCGATCAGTCTAGGCGCGCGCCGGGCGTGGCCGTCGGCGTCCGCGGGTCATGGGTTCGTGGGCGCCTCTGTCACGCTCGTTGAACTTCGGGTTCACATGAGCCCTTCGCGTGGGTGAACCGCTCATGTGAACACGAAGTTCAATGGCCCTGGCAGAACGTCTGCGCGCCGGATCCAGAGGGGACACGTCGAGAACCACATGGCCGTCGAGAAACCAGATGGCCGTCGAGAAGTCATGCCTGGCGGCGAGTCTCGGCCGGAATGTGGTTTCTCGGGCGGGTGCCCCGCCCTACGGGCCCGGGTCGCTTACCTCGGCCCCGCCCCGGCTCAGGACGCGTGCCGGATCTCGCAGTCCGATCCGGGTGACAGGATCGCCTGGTGCCCGTCGTCGTAGCGGACGACGAGCAGGGCGTGATCCCCCTCGCCGCGTACTTCGATGACCTCGCCGGCTCGCTCCGGCACTCCGACCGCGTGTCCATGGATCACGACGCGATCGCCCACGATTGCGTGCATGCCGCTCACCTCCAGGCGCCACGATACGACGACCGGGGGCCTGGCGGAACGGCCTCGGTGTCGGCGGTCAGAGGCGAGCGCCGTCGTCGTCCTTGTCGTAGAGGTCGGGCGTCTTGCCCCGCCAGGATTCGTACGCCATCAGCCACCCGATCGACACGATGAACGCGATGATCAGGCCCAGCAGGATGCTCCCGAGCAGGTGGCCGAGCAGTGCGCCGCCGCCGAACAGGACGATCGTGCCGATCAGCCATTGCACGCGGCCCTTCGGCCACCCCGTGCTCGGCCGACCGGAACCGTCGTCGGTCGGTCCGGAAGGTGCCCCGTCATACCGCGAGTCGCTCATGGCGCCAGCCTAGGCCGTCCGCCGTCGCGCTACTCCTGCGCGGGACTGTAGGCGATCATCCAGTCGATGCCGAACTGGTCGGTGACCATTCCGAACTTGCCACCCCAGGGCGGGGTCTCGAACGGCATCGCGACGGAGCCTGCGGCGGCCAGTGCGTCCCAGTACTTCTGGAGCTGCGCCTCGTCATCGCCGCTCACCGACACCGAGATGCCCGCYGGTGTGGAGTAGGTCATGCCCGTGGGCGTATCAGAGGCCATCAGCACGAAGCCGTCGGGCGTGGTCAGCTGCGAGTGCATCACCAGGTCGTTCTCGGCCGGATCCTGGGTCATCCCAGGGAAGTCGCCGAACGTCGAGACCGTAAGATCGCCGCCGAAAACACCCTGATAGAACTCCATCGCGCTGCGCGTCTGGTTCTTGAACGAGAGGTACGGGTTGAGGCTGGGCATTGTCGTCTCCTGCGTGGGTGGATGGATGCCGCGTCCGGGCCCGTGGCGCGTCCCAGTGTCGTCCGGGCCTCCGACATTCACAAGCAGGCACCTGGAGGAGAGATGTCAGCGGGCGCGGTGATCCTCAGGATGCAGCCGGGGTCCGCGCCGGGGCTCCCGCGCGCCGCTCGTGCCGATCAGGCGAATGACCCGCTGACGGTGGCCCGTCCACGGCGCCAGGAGCTCCAGCATCCCGTCGTCGTCGACGCGTCGCCCCGTCAGCGCGAAGCCCACCTCATGCGCGAGGTGGAAGTCGCCGACGCTCACGGCGTCAGGATCGCCGAACGCGCGGATCCTCGCCTCGGCGCTCGTCCACGGCCCCACCCCGCGCAGGCTCGTCAGGATGCGCTCGCGCCCATCGCCGGTGCCGGCGGCGGTGACCGCACGCACGATGGATTCGCCGCGTCGGGCGGCCTCGACGACGGTGCGCGCCTGCGGCGGTTCGAGGCCTGCCCGATGCCACGCCCAGGACGGAATCGCACGCCAGCCGTCGATCGACGGTGGCGCGAACATCGGCCGCGGAGTCGGACCCGGGGCGCGCTCGCCGTGCCAGGCGATGATCCGACGCCAGGCTCCGAACGCCTGCATCCCGGTCACCTTCTGCTCGAAGATCGCGCTCGCGAGCGCATCGAAGACGAGGTCGGTGCGACCGAGCCGCAGGCCGGGAGTCCGGCGGTGGGCGTCGGCGATGAGCGGATGCCGCGTCGCGTCGAAACCCGAAAGGTCATCGCCGTCGCCGCACAGGGCGGGCAGCTGCGTGAGCGCCCAGGCTGCGCCGGGTCCCCAGGCAGCGCCTCGCACCACACCGGCGCTCGTCTCGCGCAGCGCCAAGGTCGCGATGCCGTCCGGAGTGCGACTGGCGCGCCAGATCACGGCGCCGTCGACGGTCATGGTGGGGTCGCCCGCTCCGCGACGCTGGAACAGCACGGTGCGACGCAGGTCGAGCGGGTGAGCCGGCCGGTACTCGGTCTCGAGCGGCCGGCCATCAACGCCGAGCGGGTGTGCGGCGGGGTCGCCCACGGCGCCGAGCCGCGGCATCCGTACGGACTCGATCTCCTCGTCGATCCCGGCCGGCGCGGCCGTAATCCGGGTGAGCGAGGTGGTCATGCGCTCACCCTACGCCGCCGGCTGACATCGGCCGGAATGGCCGATGTCGGGCTGGCGGAAAGTCCTCAGCTGGCCGAGTGGAAAGCGGATGACCTAGAAGCGGTCGGGCGAAGGAGTGCCGTGGCCGTACCGGATGACGACGTCGGCGTGCCGGTCGAACCGGTAGCCGACACCGCGGACGGTGCGGACGATGTCCTCGTAGCGGCCGAGCTTGGCGCGCAGGCGACGCACGTGGACGTCGATGGTGCGCTCGCCGGGCGACTCGTCGTCGGTGACACCCTGCCAGAGGGACGAGACGAGTTCGGTGCGCTCGATCGTGCGGCCCTCGCGAAGCACGAGGTACTGCAGAAGTTCGAACTCCTTGAACGTGAAGGCAGCCGACTCGCCGTCGATGAGCACGCGCTTGCGCGAGATGTCGACGACGACCCCGCCGGGCGCGCGGTCCTCGTCTTCGGGCTCTTCCTGCTTGGTGCGGGCCACCGCGGACGGCTCGTGCAGGGCGAGGCGGACGACGTCGACGTCGCGTCCACCGGCGCCGACCGGTGCGAGCGCCACGGTCGCGTAGGTCTCGGCGCCAGGGGCGAGTTCGCCGAGGGTGCGCCGCAGCGCCTCGACGAGCACACCGAGGCTGACACCGGAGGCGGCGGCCTTGGCCTCGTCGATGCCGACGTAGAGGGCGAACCCGCGCGGCGCGGTACCAGGAGGAAGGTGGCGCTGGGCCGGAGCAGGCTGTTCGGACGCGGGAGCCGCGGGAACGGTCTGCACGGGCTCTGTGACAGCGTGGAGGTGGCGGACCGACGTGCTGGCGGACGGGCGGTCGAGGAGGGCGGTGGTCGACATTGGAGTGAGTCCTTGGGGAGGGGCGAATCCGGCGTTCAGATACCGGGTTCAGTTGTGTTGCGATTCACGGCCCGAGGGTGTGGGCCAGGGTGCGAGCATCGTGTTCTGCGTGTTCGACGCAGAGACCTTGCTCGGGGACTCGTCGCGGCGTTCCTGTGAGAACCTCAGGAACCGAAGCGGCGCAAGAGTCCGGCGGTGGTCACCGTGCTAGCGGCACATTCGACAACACATGACAACGCGCCCGGCCATCATGCGGCCGGCAGTCCTGTTCGCCTCCCGGGCGGACAATGAACGTGCGGTGTCAGTCATGAAGCCGATTATGAYGGAGTTGGTCCCCATGCGTCAAATCGCTCGGATGCCGCCGCCTTTCGACCATGGAATGTGACAAGTTGCTCAATCCGCGACTGTGATACCGGATGCCGGCAACGGCGATACGGGGTTCCAGGCCCGCCCAGCCCCCTCGCTGCGGGCGTACCCTGTCGGGGTGACTCCGCTGACCTACGCCCACGAGCCCGATGCCTCGCGCTACACGCTGCACCGCGGCTCGGATCTGCTCAGTGTGCTGGACTACCGCGACGACGGACGCAGTGTGGCGATGACGCGGGCCTATACGGTGCCGGCCTTCCGCGGACACGGCTACGCCGCACAGTTGGTGGATCACGCGGTCGCTGTGCTCGAGCGTTCGGGGGACCGGGTGGTGGTTCCGGTCTGCTGGTACGTCGCCGATTGGTTCGCCGCGCATCCGGAGCGCGCCGGGATCGTCGCAAAGCGTCGCTCGGCCTGACCCGCCCGGACGGCCTACCCCGGTCGGCGGAGATCGTCAACCCCATCCCTCGACCGGTGTGATCGAGTCAGGCTGGAGGAGACGAGAGGAGCGAGCCATGGACGAGATGCCGGGCACGCCCGAGAACCAGAGCACGAAACCAGAGGAACAGGCGGCGCGGGCTGAGCAGGCTCCCGACCAGCCTCAGGGCACGGCTGTGCCCGCGAGCGCGGAAGCCCCCGTGCCGAGCGACCAGGGCGAACCGAGTCACGTGGCCGTCGGGGTAGGTGTGATCGACGGCGCCCCCATCGCGGGCTCCGACCACCACGGTCAGGACGGCGGTCGTGACACGATGACGGCGGGGGAGGCGCAGTGGGAGGGCGCCCTCGGCACGGAGCAGGAGCAGCGCCTGCCGGCGATGTCGCAGAACAATGCGTCCCAGGTGGAGAAGGTGTCAGGCATCGTCGTGCAGACCCGCTCCGACGTCGGCGATCAGCCCCAGGAGCGGATCCAGGATGTGCTGCGCCAGCGGCTGGAGCAATCCGGCATCGATCTCCCTGATGCCGAGATCGCCGAACTCGCCCGACAGATCTCGGGCGGTGACGACTGACGTCGTCGTCGTCACCCACCCGAATAGGCCGTGCCGGCGCGCGAAGGCGAGGTCGCGCGTCGGCACGTTGACCGCCTGATCGAAGACGCGGTCAGGCGGCCGCCCGGTGCTGCGTCGCCGCACCGATCGGCCGCGCCCACGTGGCGGCGTGCCGCCTGCTCGAAGGCAGCGTGATGGGGCGTGGGACGCCGACGATGCGCGGCACGGCGGCAGCCGCGGGCCGGAGCGCGTGAGGCTGGATTGACTTCAGCTCCTGCAGGGCGGCCTGGCGTTCCCGGATGCGTGCGCGCAGCATCAGGTCGCGATCGCGCTGAGCGGTTTCGTGACGGAACAGCGCTTCTGCGGTGTGGACGATCGACAGCATGACTCCTCCAAAGGTTCCGATGAAGCCAACGTAGGCCGGGGCTCCGACATTGCGCGGCCGCGCGCGGTGGCAGGATTCGGCCCGCGATGATCGACCGGAATGCGACCCCCAGGATCCGATTTGTTGTGGGCTCGGAGAAATTAGTTGCGCTCGCCGCAGGGATGTGTGTATGGTGATGTCGAAGCGCTTCCGCGAAGCGCTTCGACCTACAGTTTTCGAACGCATCGCCCGCGAAGGCGGCGCTCGACCGCACGCACAACGGAGTCCGCATGGTCAAGATCAACGAGGTGGCGAAAGCCGCCGGCGTCTCGATCAGCACGGTGTCCTACGCATTGAGCGGCAAACGCCCGGTGGCCCCCAGCACCCGCAAGCGCATTCAGGCTGCGGTGCTCGAGCTCGGCTACAGCCCGAACGCGGGCGCCCGGATGCTCGCCGGCAGCCGCACGCACATCTTCGCTCTCACCGAGCCGCTGCGGAAAGACACGCACGCACCGACGCACATGGCGTTCGTCCTCGCCACCGCCGTCGCTGCGCGCCGCAATGATTACGACATCCTGCTGCTCACCGACGAGCAGGCGTCGGCGGGCATGGGCCGCGTCGCATCGAGCGGTCTCGTCGACGCGATCCTGGTGCTCGACGTCGCGCCCGACGACGAGCGTGTCGCGCTCTCGCGGGCGATCGACACTCCGACCATCTTCATCGGCGTGCCCGATGACCACGAAGGCCTGATCTGCGTCGACCTCGACTTCGATTCCGCGGCGGTCCTCGCCGTCGATCGCCTCGCCGATGCCGGCCACCGATCGATCGCTCTGATCGGTCAGCCCCAGGTCGCGTACGAGAAGTCGAACTTCCCCCCGCGTGTGCGCCGTGCTTTCGAAGCGCGCGCGGCGGAGCTCGGCATCCGCTGCGACTTCCGCACGACCGGTCACCACGACACGAGCCGGGGCGCGACCCGCCGTGCGGTGGCCGAGCTGCTCGATGGCGGCGCCACGGCACTCGCCGTGCATGCAGCCGAAGACGTGCATGACGTCGTGCTGTCCGAGCTCGCCGGGCGCGGTCTCTCGGTACCGGGGGACGTCTCGGTCGTGTCTTTGGCGGCTTCGTTCGACACCAAGGACCTGGCCGTCGCGCTCGATGTGATCCCGCTGATCCCGGCCTCGTCGTGCGACCTGGCCGTCGAGCTCGCCATGCGCAGCCTCACTGACGATCCGCCTGCACCGGGGCTTCATCTGATCCCGCCGACGTACGTCGACAGGCACTCGATCGCTCCACCCGGCGCGCTCGACGGCGCCTGATCCGGCATCCGCTTCCCGCCGAACCCGCTGGCGCACCAGCACGTCGAAGCGCCGACATACCCACCCGCACCACCCACTCCCGCCCTACGGGGAACCAAGAAAGGAATGCCGAAGATGGCACGCAACACCGCAACCAGGAGGGCCCTCGCGGTCGCCGGCTCACTCGCCGTCGCCGCGCTGGCGCTGTCCGCATGCTCAGGCTCGGGCGACTCCGCCGAGAGCGGGGACACCCTGAAGCTCTGGCACTACGAAGGTGCCGACAGCGCGATGGCCAAGGCCTGGGACGAGGCCATCAAGGTCTTCGAAAAGGAGACCGGCGCGAAGGTCGAGTTCGAGCAGAAGTCGTTCGAGCAGATCCAGAAGACCGCGAGCCAGGTGCTCGACTCGGACGCAGCCCCCGACCTCATGGAGTTCAACAAGGGCAATGCGACCGCCGGCTTCCTCGCGAGCACCGGCCTGATCGCCGATATCTCCGACGCGGTCGACGAGTACGGCTGGGCCGACAAGCTCGCGCCTTCGCTCCAGACGACCGCTAAGTACACCGAAGACGGTGTCATGGGCGGCGACACCTGGTACGGCGTTCCCAACTACGGCGAGTTCGTCGGCGTGTACTACAACAAGGATGCCTTCGCCGCAGCGGGTCTCGAGATCCCGACGACGTACGACGAGCTCCTCGCCGTGATGGACGCGTTCGTCGCCAAGGGCATCACGCCGCTCGCCGAGGCCGGCGCCGAGTACCCCCTTGGCCAGCTCTGGTACCAGCTCGCGCTGTCGAAGGCCGACCGCCAGTTCGTCAACGACTACCAGCTCTACGAGAACCCGGTCGACTGGCAGGGCGACGAGCTCACCTACGCGACCGACACCATCAAGGAATACGTCGACAAGGGCTACATCGCCTCGGACGTCTCGTCGGTCAAGGCCGAGGACGCGGGTGTCTCGTTCATCAACGGCACCGCTCCGATCTTCGTGTCGGGCTCATGGTGGTTCGGACGCTTCGTCGAGCAGGCCGGCTTCGACTGGACGCTTCAGGCCTTCCCCGACTCGAAGCTCTCGCTCGGGTCGTCGGGCAACCTGTGGGTCGTTCCGGAGAACGCCAAGAACAAGGAGCTCGCCTACAAGTTCATCGACATCACGATGCGCCCCGAGATCCAGGCGATCATCGGCAACAACGGCGGCGTCCCCGTCGCCGCTGACCCCGCCGACATCACCGACCCGAAGAGCCAGGAGCTCATCGCCACGTTCAACGGTGTCCTCGACAACGACGGTCTCTCGTTCTACCCCGACTGGCCGGCGGCGGGCTTCTACGACGTCATCGTCCGTGAGCTGCAGGGTCTCGTGACCGGCACGCAGGACGCCAAGACGACGAACGCCAACCTCGGCAAAGAGTACGAAGAAGGAACAGCGGACTTCCGCTGACCGAGACGCGGGGGCGGCGTCACGCGC
>NZ_JBFUFC010000012.1:39390-46489 GCF_056403635.1 Microbacterium sp. P2_F9
CGCGCCGCCCCCGCCCCCTCTGCCACCCCGACACAGGAGTCGCCATGTCTGTCATCACCCGCGCCGAACCCGGCGCGCGCACGAAGCTTCCCCCTGAGGAGCCGTTGATCCCGCAGCGCACGCGCGGCACCGCAGGCTACTGGCTCTACCTGCTGCCGGGGTTCGCCCTTCTCCTCGTCATCGTCATCATCCCGCTCGTCTTCAACATCTTCCTGACGTTCACGAAGTGGCGCGGTGTCCGGGCCCCCGAGTTCATCGGGCTCGAGAACTGGTTCAAGATCTTCACTGACGAAGACTTCTGGACCTCCTTCACGAACTCGGTCTGGATGGTCCTGGCGATGGTGGTGATCCCCACCACGGTCGGCCTCATCGTCGCGGCTCTGCTCTTCGACGTCGTCGGCCGCAAGTTCGGCGGCAAGGTCGGCAGCTTCCTGCGCGCCACCTACTACCTGCCCCAGATTCTCCCCATCGCCGTCGCCGGCATCGTGATCGGCTGGATGTTCCGCCCAGGCGCAACGGGGTCGGTGAACCAGATGCTCGCGGTGTTCGGAATACCCGCCTATGACTGGCTGGGGCAGATGCCGTCCGCGCTGCTGGTGCTGATGGGCGTCCTCGTCTGGGTCCAGATCGGCTACCCGGTCGTCGTGTTCATGGCGGCGCTCCAGCGCGTCGACCCTGAGCTGTACGAGGCGGCCGAACTCGACGGTGCCAACTGGTTCCAGCGGTTCACCGCCATCACCCTCAGCATCATCCGTCCCGAAGTGTTCGTCGTGACGCTCACGTGCACGATCGCGGCGCTCAAGGTCTTCGGCCCGGTGTACATCATCACTCAGGGCGGCCCCGCCGGGGCGACGCTCGTGCCGGCGTACTACGCGTACACCGAGTTCTTCACGAAGCGGAACATCGGCTACGGCGCAACCATCGCGACGGTCCTCACGGTCCTCGTCGTAGTGGTCTCGATCATCTTCATCCGGGTGCAGAACTCGATGGAGCGCAAGGAAAGGGCGGGACTCTGATGGCTGCCACCGCAATCGTCCCCGCGGGCACGGCCCGCACTCCCCGCGCACGCGGCGGGATGACGAAGAAGCGCACCAGCGACTGGGTGATGCTCATCGCCGTCATCCTCGGCGCGGCAGTGATCATGGTGCCCTTCTACCTGATCCTCGTGAACGCCTTCAAGTCGCCCATCGACTACGCGACATCTGGTCCCTTCGCGCTGCCGCAGGCGATCGACTTCACGGGCATCCAGGCTTTCTGGGAGCGCGTGAACTTCCCGGAGAAGGTCTGGAACTCGATCTTCATCTCGGGCACCGTGGCGGTGCTGGCCGTGCTCATCTCGCTGCTGAACGCGTTCGCGATCGGCATCGGACGGGTCCGCGGGCGCTCGTGGATCGTGCTGCTGTTCCTTCTGGCGAACCTGCTGCCGCAGGAGGCCCTGCTCTACCCGCTGTACTACATGTTCAAGTCGGTGCACCTCTACGACAACGTGTGGTCGGTCATCATCGTCTTCACCGTGATCCAGGCGGCGTTCGGCACCTACCTCCTCGCATCGGTGCTCGGCACCTTCCCCAAGGAAGTGCTCGAGGCGGCTTCGATCGACGGAGCCACCCGCTGGCAGATCCTGTGGCGGGTCGTCTTCCCGATCACGCGGCCGACGCTCTCGGTGCTGCTCATCTTCTTCTTCATCTGGACGTGGAACGAGTTCCTGCTCCCRCTCACGTTCCTGCCGTCGAACGCCAACCAGACGGTCCCGGTCGCGATCAGCGTCCTGACCGGCGATCGACTCATGGACGTCACGACGACAGCGGGAGCGGCGCTCTTGAGCATCATCCCKACGATCATCTTCTTCCTCATCTTCCAGCGCACGCTGACGCGTGGCATCACGGCAGGAGCGGTCAAGTAATGAAGTTCACCGACGGATTCTGGCAGCTTCGCCCGGGGGTCACCGCCCTCTACGCGCAGGAGGCGTACGACGTCTGGGAGACGGATGCCACGGCCGACGGCGCCGGGCTGGTCATCACGGCCCCAACCGCCGTGATCAGCAAGCGCGGCGACGTGCTCAACCGCGCAGCGCTCACCGTGACCCTGTCCTCGCCGCTCGAAGGCGTCGTCCGGGTGCGGATCTCGCACCACCAGGGGTCGAAGTGGCACGGCGGGTTCGACCTGCCGGGCGCCGCTCCGGCAGGCGCGGCATCCGTCACCGCCGAAGGCGGAACGCTGACGACGGGCCCACTGACCGCCCGCATCGCGAACGGCGCGCCGTGGTCGCTCGACTTCGCGGTCGACGGTACCCGCGTGACCGGCAGCGGCCACAAGTCGCAGGGGTACATCGGGCTCTCCGCCGACGCCCAGGTCGACGGCGGGGTCGTCGGCAACGGGCGCAGCGGCAGCGCGGCACCCAAGGCGACGAAGTTCGTGCACGAGCAGCTCGACCTCGGCGTCGGGGAGCTCATCTACGGACTGGGGGAGCGCTTCGGCCCGCTCGTGAAGAACGGGCAGTCTGTCGACATCTGGAACGCCGACGGCGGCACGTCGAGCGAGCAGGCGTACAAGAACGTCCCGTTCTACCTCTCCAACCGCGGGTACGGCGTGCTCGTCAACGACCCCGGTCACGTCTCGTTCGAGATCGGCTCCGAGTCGGTCGAGCGGGTGCAGTTCTCGGTGGCCGGTGAAGAGCTCGAGTACTTCGTCATCGCCGGCCCCACCCCGAAGGACGTGCTCGAGCGCTACACCGCGCTGACCGGGCGCCCGCCGATCGTGCCGGCCTGGTCGTACGGCCTGTGGCTTTCCACCTCGTTCACGACCGACTACGACGAGGCGACGGTCACGTCGTTCATCGATGAGATGGCCGCGCGCGAGCTGCCGGTCTCGGTGTTCCACTTCGACTGCTTCTGGATGCGCGAGTTCAACTGGTGCGACTTCGAGTGGGATCCGCGGGTCTTCCCCGACCCGGACGGCATGCTCTCGCGCCTGCACGAGAAGGATCTGCGCGTCTGCGTGTGGATCAACCCCTACATCGCACAGCGCTCGCCGCTGTTCGCCGAGGGTGCGGCCGCGGGCTACCTCGTGAAGCGCCCCGACGGCTCGGTGTGGCAGTGGGATCTCTGGCAGGCCGGCATGGGCCTGGTCGACTTCACCAACCCCGATGCGACGGCGTGGTTCCAGTCCAAGCTGCGGGCGCTCGTCGACCAGGGCGTCGACTGCTTCAAGACCGACTTCGGCGAGCGGATCCCGCTCGAGGTGGAGTGGTTCGACGGCTCCGACCCGTCCAGGACGCACAACCTCTACACCCAGCTGTACAACAAGGCAGTGCACGATGTCCTCGTCGAGGCTCGTGGCGCCGGCGATGCCGTGCTCTTCGCCCGGTCGGCGACGACCGGCGGCCAGTCGATGCCGGTGCACTGGGGCGGCGACTCGACGTCGACGTTCCAGTCGATGGCCGAGACGCTGCGCGGCGGGCTCTCGCTCGCCCTGAGCGGGTTCGCGCACTGGAGCCACGACATCGGCGGCTTCGAGGGGACTCCGGATGCCGCGGTCTTCAAGCGCTGGACCGCGTTCGGCCTGCTCGGCAGCCACAGCCGCTTCCACGGCTCCGGCTCCTACCGGGTGCCGTGGGCGTTCGACGAAGAGGCGGTCGAGGTCACGCGCATCTTCACCCACCTGAAGATGCGGCTCATGCCGTACCTGTTCCAGGCGGGCGTGGAGGCAGCGTCCACGGGCGCCCCGGTGCTGCGGCCGATGCAGCTGGAGTTTCCGGACGACCCGGGCGTCGGCTACCTCGACCGGCAGTACATGCTCGGTCGCGACATCCTGGTCGCTCCGGTCTTCACCGTCTCCGGTGATGTCGACTTCTACCTGCCCGCGGGCAGGTGGACGAATCTGCTCACCGGTGAAGAGGTGCAGGGCGGTTCGTGGCGGCGCGAGCGGCACGGCTTCACGTCGCTGCCGATCTACGTGCGGCCCGGCGGCGTCCTGCCGTGGGGTGCCCGCCAGGATCGGCCGGACTACGACTATCTCGACGGGCTGACGCTGCGCGTCTTCGCGGGCGGCTCGGGCTCGACCACCGTGACCGTGACGAACCCCGATGGGCGGTCCGAGACCTTCGACGTCGACCGCGCAGAGGTGACAGGATGACGACAGTGAGCGAACTGACTGCAGGCCGGGCCGACTACCGGGACTCGGGACTGGTGTTTCCGCCGTCCTTCACTTTCGGGTCGGCGACCGCGTCGTACCAGGTCGAGGGCGGCTTCGACGAAGACGGACGCGGTCCGTCGATCTGGGACACCTTCAGCAAGACCCCCGGCCTCGTCTGGAACGGCGATACCGGTGACGTCGCGTGCGACCACTACCACCGTTGGGAGAGCGATCTCGATCTGATGGCCTCGCTCGGCCTGGACGCGTATCGCTTCTCGATCGCGTGGCCGCGGATCCAGCCGACCGGCCGGGGACCCGCCAATCAGGCGGGCCTCGACTTCTACTCGCGGCTCGTGGACGGACTGCTGGCGCGCGGGATCAAGCCCGTGGCGACGCTGTACCACTGGGACCTGCCGCAGCCGCTCGAGGACGAGGGCGGATGGGCCGTGCGCTCGACAGTCGATGCGTTCGAGGAGTACGCCCGCATCGTCGGCGCCGCACTGGGCGACCGGGTGCACACCTGGACGACCCTCAACGAGCCGTGGTGCTCGGCCTACCTGGGCTACGGGCAGGGCGGCCACGCGCCGGGTCGGCACGAGCCGGCCGCTGCGCTCGCCGCGGTCCATCACCTGAACCTCGCCCACGGCCGGGCCATCCAGGCGCTGCGGGCGACCTCGACCGGCACGCCGGAGTACTCGGTGACGCTCAACTTCCACGTGCTGCGCGGAGTCGGGGATGGCGCGGCGGAGGCGATGCGGCGGATCGACGCCCTCGCGAACCGCGCCTTCACGGGCCCGATGCTGCGCGGCGTCTACGATGCCGACCTGCTCGAGGACACGGCATCCGTCACCGACTGGTCGTTCGTCCACGACGGGGATCTCGAGGCGATCCACCAGCCGATCGATGTGCTGGGGGTCAACTACTACTCCACCGCGACCGTGCAGCTGTGGGACGGGGTTTCGCCGAAGCAGACGAACGACGGTCACAAGGGTGCCGCGGGCGGCACGGCGTGGCCCGGCAGCGACGCGATCGTGGAGTTCGTCGAGCAGCCAGGGCCGTACACCGCGATGGGCTGGAACATCGCTCCGGAGGGCCTCGAGGAGCTGCTCGTGTCGCTCTCGGAGCAGTTCCCGGACCAGCCGCTCATGGTGACCGAGAACGGCGCCGCCTTCGAGGACGAGGTCGCCGAGGATGACTCCGTGCCCGACCCGGAGCGTCTCGACTACCTGCGCCGGCACTTCACGGCGGCGCACCGGGCCATGGCCCGCGGTGTCGATCTGCGCGGCTACTTCGTGTGGTCTCTGCTCGACAACTTCGAGTGGGGCTACGGCTACGCGAAGCGGTTCGGCATCGTGCGGGTGGACTTCGACACGCTCGAGCGCACGATCAAGGACAGCGGGCTCTGGTACCGGGACCTGGTGGCGACGAGGTCGATCCCGGCGTGAGCCGGGGCCCTCTGTACCCAACTGCGGGGCAGTTCGGCGACACGCCATGGCCGGGCGACCTGGCACGGCGTGTCGTGCACGAGCCCCGCAGTTGGGCTCGGTGGGGCGGCCTCAGGCTGCCCCGCGCTCGTCACGCAGGCCGACGCGATCCGGGATGTCGAACTGCACGCGCGGCAGCCAGGTATTCGGTTCCGGCCACGGTCGGGAGGCGGGCAGCGAGCGCAGGCGGGCACGGAGCGCGGCTCCGGATGCCTCGACCGGCAGCACCCGCGAAGGCGCATGGTGTGCGAGCGCGCCGAGCCACCAATGGCGCCAGGTGCCGGTGATGGCCTCCGGACCGAGCACCATGTAGTAGTCCGGCATGACCGCATCGCCCGCGGCGAAGAGGCCGAGGAGGGTCTCGACTTCAACCTCGAGCGTGCCGAGCGTCGCCCGTTCCTCGTAGAGCTCCACCCAGGCGGCCGCGACATGCTCGAGCGGGTCGGCATCGTGGACGACGTAGGGAATGGATGCCGCGGCCACGGCCCGGGCCGCGACGGCGGGTTCGCTCTCCCGCAAGGAGAGGGCGAGCAGGGCGGGAACGTCGCCGAGGCCCGCGAGCAGGGCGTCGCTTTCGGTCCCGACGAGGGCGACGACGGTCGATCGTGGGGCGGAATCTGTCGGAGGCGCCATGTTCCACGATACGTCCGGCCGTGTTACATCGGGATGACACGCCACACCCACTATCGGATCCAGGCCTCTGGGCTCTACAGTCAGGCCGGGTGCGAGGGGAGTGGGGGCGCGTCTGATGCAGCGAGTGGTGGTGCTGGGAGCCGGCTTCGGCGGGCTCGAACTGACGAGTGTCCTCGCCGAGGAATTGGCCGGCCAGGTCGAGGTCGTGCTGATCGATCGCACCGAAGGTTTCGTCTTCGGGTTCTCCAAGCTCGACGTGATGTTCGGTCGCACGACGGCCGAGCAGGTGTTCCATCCCTACGCCGATCTCGTCAAACCGGGGGTGACGTTCGTGCGCGCCGAGGTCACCGCGATCGACCCGGCGACCAAACGGGTCGAGACCACCGCCGGTCCATTCGAGGGTGACGTTCTCGTGATCGCGCTTGGCGCCGAGTACGACATCGCGCGCACCCCTGGTCTCGCCGAGGCGGGGCATGAGTTCTACAGCGAAGCAGGCGCCTTCGCGCTGCAGCGCACGCTCGCCGAATTCGGCGGCGGTGACGTGGTGATCGGCATCACGGCCGGGCCGTTCAAGTGTCCGCCGGCGCCGAGCGAGGCAGCGTTGCTGCTCGACGAACTGCTGCGGGCACGCGGCATCCGCGATCAGTCGTCGATCTCGCTGGTCATGCCGTTTCCGCGCCCGATCCCGCCGTCGCCGGATGCCTCGTCCGCCCTGCTGGCCGCGTTCGAGGAGCATGGCATCGCGTGGATCCCGGATCGCGCGGTCCGCTCGCTCGACGCAGACACGCGCACGGTGCGACTGGGCGATGGATCGACCTTGCCGTTCGATCTGTACCTCGGAGTGCCGG
>NZ_JBFUFC010000013.1:0-36696 GCF_056403635.1 Microbacterium sp. P2_F9
GTCCAGTCGCCCTCCCACCTCGGCCCCGCCTCGAGTCCGGACGCCGCGAGCTCCGCAACGGCGCCGCGATCCCGGGCGACGGCCTCCAGCCAGTCGGCGGGACCCGCGAGCCGGGCGATCCGCCGGTGTCCGAGGTCGATCAGGTGCCGCACCGGGAGCGCGGCGCCCTCCACCTGCCGCTGCGCGCCGGCGCCGCTGTGCAGCGCGACCACCGGAACCCCCGCACCGGCGGATTCGAGCGCCTCGAGCGTGCGGGCGTGCGGAGCGAGCACGACGATCCMGTCGACCCCCTGGGCGAGCAGGTGGCCGGCGGCGGAGCGGACGGATGYCTCGTCCGCGGCATCCGCGTACGCCGTCGCGATCCACCGGCCGACCGCCCGCGCGGCGGATTCGAGGGCCGCGATCCCGACCGCCGGCCCGTAGAGCGTGGCGTCGGACGCGATCACCCCGACGGTGCGGGTCGTGCTGGTGCCGAGCGTCCGCGCCGCGTTGTTGACGCGGTAGTCCAGTTCGGCCATGGCGTCGAGCACTCGTCGGCGGGTCTCGGAGCGGATGTTGGGCTGGTCGTTGATGACCCGGGACACGGTCTGCGACGACACGCCGGCCAGACGCGCGACGTCGCGCACCCCAACGCGTCGTGCCTGTTCGCCCTCGCTCATGGCACCTCAGGCTAGCCCGCTCCGCAGCACAGCCCACCCAGCGCACCGGTGGGATCGGTCTCATCCGAAATGTGATCGCTCACTTAGGAAACGTTCACCGAAAGGTGGGCGGGGACGACGATTCGGGTGTCTCATGGCGGTGTTACCGAAATGTTATCGCTCACACTCTCGCCAAAATGGAAATGTGAAGGCTAACATTTCGCTCACAGACGACCACGAGAGGTCGGCAATCACAACTCCGGCATTGACGCCGGACCAAGACGAGGAGGTTTTGGAATGCAGAAGCGCAACATTGCCGCGAGCATCGCCATCCTGGGCGCGTTCGCATTGGCAGTCACCGGCTGCTCGAGCGGATCCGGCGGCGACAGCAGCGGCGACGCCGGCGGCGGCGAGCTCGTCAGCGTCGGATTCGCCCAGACGGGCTCGGAGAGCGGCTGGCGCTCGGCCAACACGGAGTCGATGAAGACGGCGTTCTCGGAGGAGAACGGCTTCGACCTCACCTTCAACGCGGCCGACAACGACCCGGCCGCTCAGATCGCCGCCGTCCGCAGCTTCATCAACCAGGGCGTCGACGCGATCGTCATCGCGCCGATCGTCGAGGACGGCTGGGACGACGTGCTGCAGGAAGCGGCGGATGCCGGCATCCCGGTCGTGCTCGAAGACCGCACGGTGACGTCGTCGGACGACCTGTTCGCGAGCTGGGTCGGACTGGACTTCCACAAGGAAGGCGTCACCGCCGGCGAGTGGGCCAAGGAGAACTACGGCGACACCGCCACCAAGATGGTCGTGCTCGAAGGCACGACTGGATCGGCTCCCGCCAACGAGCGCGCGTCGGGCTTCGACGAGGCCATCAAGGGCACGTCGATCGAGAAGATCGACTCCCAGACGGGTGACTTCACCCGCGATGGCGGCAAGACGGTCATGGAGGGCTTCATCCAGAAGTACGGGCTCGACGGCATCGACCTGCTCTACGCACACAACGACGACATGGCTCTCGGCGCCATCGAGGCCATCGAGGCTGCCGGCGGCGTCCCCGGAGAGGACATCAAGATCATCTCGATCGACGCTGTCCACGACGGCATGCAGGCACTGGTCGACGGCAAGATCAACTTCATCGTGGAGTGCAACCCGCTCCTCGGCGATCTGGCTGCCGGGCTCGTCAAGGACGTGCTTGCGGACAAGTCGGTCGAGAAGGCGAACTACGTCGAGGACCAGTCCTTCACGCAGGAGCAGGCCGCCGAGGTCATCGACTCGCGCCTGTACTGATCTCCGACCCGATCATCCTGTAGCAAAGTCGTAGCACCTCCGCCGGGGGGCCGATCCATCGGTCCCCCGGCGTACGTGCCCGACAATGGAGCTGGAAAGGCACCGAACCCCACCATGCCTGCGGACACCGAAGTCCCCCCGATCGTCCAGATGACCGGCATCACGATCCGCTTCCCCGGCGTGCTCGCCCTCGACGGCGTCGACTTCCGCCTTCGCGGCGGCGAGATCCACTCGCTCATGGGCGAGAACGGCGCCGGCAAGTCCACCCTCATCAAGGCGCTCACCGGTGTGTACGCGATCGACAGCGGGTCGATCGTCGTCGCCGGCGAGACGCGCGTGTTCGCGCACACCGCCGATGCGCAGAGCGCCGGGATCTCCACCGTGTACCAGGAGGTCAATCTGTGCGCGAACCTCTCGGTCGGCGAGAACGTCATGCTCGGGCATGAGCCGCGCAAGGCAGGCGGCATCGACTGGAAGGCCGCGCACCGCGAGGCCGCCCGGCACCTCGACAACCTCGGCCTGCAGATCGACACGCGCTCGGCCCTGTCGAGCCACTCGATCGCGATCCAGCAGCTCGTCGCCATCAGCCGCGCGATGGTGCTCGACGCGAAGGTGCTCATCCTCGACGAGCCCACCTCGAGCCTGGACCGCGGCGAGGTCGAGCAGCTCTTCAGCGTCATGCGCGACCTCCGCGACCGTGGCGTGGCGATTCTCTTCGTCAGTCACTTCCTCGATCAGATCTACGAGGTCTCCGACCGCATCACGATCCTGCGCAACGGCCAGCTCGTCGGCGAGTACGCCGCCGCAGACCTCCCCCGCGAGACGCTCGTCACCAAGATGATCGGCCGTGAGCTCGATGAGCTCGCTGCGATCTCATCGATGGCCGCCCGCGAGATCGACCGCACCGGCACCCCGGTGCTGCGGGCCACCGGCGTCGGCCGTCGCGGCGTGCTCGAGCCGGCCGACATCGACGTCTACGAGGGCGAAGTGGTCGGCATCGCCGGTCTGCTCGGATCCGGACGCACCGAACTCGTGCGCCTCCTGTACGGCGCCGACCGCGCGGACTCCGGCCAGATCGAGATCAACGGCCATCCCGTGCGGATGACGTCCCCGCGCAGCGCGATCGACAAGAAGATGGTGTTCTCGTCCGAGGACCGGCGGGGCGAGGGCGTGATCGGCGACCTCACGGTCGCGCAGAACATCGTGCTCGGCATCCAGGCCCGCCGCGGATGGATGCGACGGATCCGTCGCACCGAGCAGGACGCCATCGTGTCGGAGTACATCAAGGCCCTGGACGTGCGGCCGGCCGACCCGAACCTGCGCGCCGGGAATCTCTCCGGCGGCAACCAGCAGAAGGTGCTGCTGGCCCGCTGGCTCGCGACGGCGCCCGAACTGATCGTGCTCGACGAGCCGACCCGCGGCATCGACGTCGGCGCGAAGGCCGACATCCAGCGCAAGGTCGCCGAGCTGTCCGAGAAGGGCCTCGCCGTCATCTTCATCTCCTCCGAGCTCGAGGAAGTCCTCCGGCTCGCCCAGCGCGTCATCGTGATGCGCGACCGCCGTCAGATCGGCGAACTGTCCTCGGACGACGTCGATCTCGACGGCCTCATCGACTACATCGCCAACGCCGGCGAAGGGAGCGCAGCGTGAAGAAACTCGTGACACATCGGCTGTTCTGGCCGATCGTCGCCCTGCTCGCGCTCATCGCGCTGAACGCGATCGTCCGTCCGCAGTTCATCTCGATCACGGTGCGCGACGGAGAGCTCTACGGGGCCCTGATCGACATCCTGCGCAACAGCGCACCGCTCATGCTCGTCGCCCTCGGCATGACCATCGTCATCGCGACGCGCGGCATCGACCTCTCGGTCGGCGCCATCATGGCGGTTTCCGGCGCAGTCGCACTGACGATCATCGACACGTCGGGCTCGCCCGAGGCGCTCGGCACCGTGGCGGTCGCGCTCCTGGTCGGCCTCCTCGTCTCGCTCGTCCTGGGCGTGTGGAACGGGTTCCTGGTCGCCGTGCTCGGCATCCAGCCCATCATCGCGACCCTCGTGCTGATGCTGGCCGGCCGTGGCGTAGCGCTGCTCATCACCGAGGGCTTCATCACCACCGTCACCAGCGCGCCGTACAAGTTCATCGCGACCGGCTACGTCGTCGGGCTCCCCTTCGCGCTGTTCATCTCGGTCGCCGCGATCCTGGTGATCGCGCTGCTCGAGCGGCGCACCGCGCTGGGCGTGCTGACCGAGGCTGTCGGCATCAACCCAGAAGCCAGCCGGCTCGCGGGGGTGCGCTCCCGAGGCATCGTCTTCGGGGCCTACGTCGCGAGCGGGCTGCTGGCCGGCATGGCCGGCATCCTGTACAGCTCCAACATCATGGCGGCCGACGCCAATGCCACCGGCCTCTACATCGAGCTCTACGCGATCCTCGCCGTCGTGCTCGGCGGAACCTCGCTGACCGGCGGCAAGTTCACGATCGCGGGCACCGTCGTCGGTGTCTTCACAATCCAGACGCTCCGCTCGACGATCCTGTTCCTCGGCGTGCCCTCGGCGCAGGCGCCGGTGGTCTTCGCCGCGGTCGTCATCATCGTCGTCCTCGTCCAGTCGCCGCGGGTGCACCGTGTCGCGCGCGACCTCATTCAATCGATGCGAACGGCCGGCACGCCGAGCCGGACGGAGGCGGCGTCATGACCGCGACAGTGCAGACCCGACCCAGCGACGAGCAGAGCCTGTCGTCACGCTGGGGCACCTTCCTGAACCGCCACGCGTCGCTCATGCCGACCTTCGCGGCTCTCGCCATCCTGATCCTGCTGTTCGTCGGAGCACAGCTCTACTTCGGCAACTTCATCACGCCCCGCAACATCTCGTCGCTCCTGCTCGACAACGCGTACCTGCTGATCCTGGCCGTCGGCATGACGTTCGTGATCCTGACCGGCGGCATCGATCTGTCGGTCGGCTCCGTGATGGCATTCACCGGCATCCTGTGCGCGAAGCTGCTGTCCGAAGGCTTCCCCGCGATCGTCACGATCCCGGTGATGCTCCTCGGCGGAGCCGCGATCGGGCTGATGGTAGGTGTGCTCGTCCAATACTTCGAGGTACAGCCGTTCATCGCGTCGCTGGCCGGCCTGTTCCTCGCCCGCGGTCTCGCGTTCGTGGTCAGCCTCGAGTCGATCAAGGTCGTGGACCCGGTGGTCCTCTGGCTGGGCAGCACGCGGTTCCGGCTCGGCGACTGGTACATCTCGCCGACCGGCGTCCTGGCTCTCCTGGTCGTCGCCGTCGCCGCGATCGTCCTCCAGTGGACCCGCTTCGGCCGGACGATCTACGCGATCGGCGGCAACGAGCAGTCCGCGCGGCTGATGGGCCTCAACGTCGCCCGCACGAAGGTCGTCGCGTACGTCATCAGCGGCGTCTGCGCGGGCCTGGCCGGCCTCGCCCTCACCGCCTACTCGGGCGCGGGCTATCCGCTGTACGGCGTCGGCACCGAGCTCGATGCGATCGCGGCCGTGGTCATCGGCGGCACGCTGCTCAGCGGCGGTCGAGGGTACGTGCTGGGGTCGATGGTCGGCGTCCTCGTCTACGGCGGGATCCAGACCGTGATCTCCTTCATGGGCGCCGAGCAGTCCTGGACGCGCATCATCATCGGCATCCTGCTGCTGGTGTTCATCGTCGTGCAGCGCGCGATCGTCGCGCGTTCGGATCGACGCCGCTGAGATGGTCCGCTCGGGGAGCGCGGCGGCGCGCCGGCATCGCACCATAATGGCGTGATGGACGCCGCCGCCCCGCTCCTCGAGCTCACCGGGGCGACCGTGCGCTATGGAGCGGATGCCGCGATCGACGGCGTCGACTTCCGCATGTTCCCCGGCGAGGTGCACTCGCTCATGGGCGAGAACGGCGCGGGCAAGTCGACGCTCATCAAGGCGATCACCGGTGCGCTCGCGCTGACCGAGGGGGAACTGCGGCTCGACGGCGCGGTCGTGCGCTTTCCGACACCGCACGATGCGCAGCGCGCGGGCATCAGCACGGTCTACCAGGAGATCGACCTGCTGCCCAATGTCTCCGTCGCGGAGAACATCGCGCTCGGCCGAGAGCCCCGCCGGTTCGGCATCATCGACTGGCGGCGGATGCGCGCCGAGGCGAAGGCGGTGCTCACCGACCTGGGCATCGACATCGACCCGGCGTCGATCCTGAGCACGCACTCCCTCGCCATCCAGCAGCTGGTCGCGATCGCGCGGGCGATCTCGGTCGACGTCAAGGTGCTCGTCCTCGACGAGCCGACCTCGAGCCTCGACCTCGATGAGGTGGCCGAGCTGTTCCGGGTCATCCGCGAGCTCAAGCAGCGCGGTGTCGCGATTCTGTTCGTCTCGCACTTCCTCGACCAGGTGTACGAGATCTGCGATCGGGTCACGGTGCTGCGCAACGGCAAGCTCGTCGGCGAGTACCTCACGAAGGAGCTGCTGCGGATCGACCTCGTCGAGAAGATGCTCGGCCGCAGCGTCCAAGACCTGCGGACTCGTCCGAGCGTCGACGAACCACTCGACGCCGCGACGCCGTACCTCAGCGGGCGCGACGTGACCGTCGGCACCGGAATCACCGGCGCCGACGTCGATCTCGCCGAAGGCGAAGTGCTCGGCGTGGCTGGGCTGCTCGGCTCCGGGCGCACCGAACTCGCCCGCGCGCTCACGGGTATCGATCGGCTGGATGCCGGGATCATCCGCATCACCGGGCAGGACGCGGGGCTCGGCGGTGTGCGCCGCGCGATCTCGTTCGGGGTCGTCTACTCGTCCGAGAACCGCCGCACCGAGGGGATCATCAGCGAACTCAGCGTGCGCGAGAACATCACCCTCGCGCTTCAGGCCCAGCGCGGCATCCTCCGGCGCATCCGTTCCTCTCGTCAGCGCGAACTCGCCGCGAGCTGGATCGAGGCCCTCGACATCCGACCGGCGGATATGGACAAGCCCGCAGGCACTCTCTCGGGGGGCAACCAGCAGAAGGTGCTGCTCGCGCGCATGCTCGCCCTGTCACCGCGCGTGCTCGTGCTCGACGAGCCCACCCGCGGGATCGATGTCGGAGCGAAGGTCGAGATCCAGAACCTCGTCGGCGAGCTCGCCGACAACGGCCTGTCGGTTGTCTTCATCTCCGCCGAGCTCGAAGAGGTGCTGCGGGTCGGGCACCGGGTGGCGATCCTCCGCGGAGGGCGGATCATCGAGACCCTCCCCTCCGAGGGGCTGACCGTCGATTCGCTCATGGCGATGGTGGCGCGGCCGGACGAGGACGAGAGTGAGGCCGTGCCGTCGGCGGACCGTTACGACGCCGCCCCCTCAGGAGCGGCCGACGCTTCGGCCGGCGCCGACGATATCGAGGGTCGATCGTGAGCGACGACAAGGGCTCGCGCGCCGCGAACATCTTCGATGTCGCACGGCTGGCCGGCGTGTCGCATCAGACCGTCTCGCGCGTGCTCAACGACCTGCCGAACGTCCGCCCCGCGACGCGCGCACGGGTCGAGCAGGCGATCGCCCAGCTGCACTACAGTCCCTCGCCCGCGGCGCGCGCCCTGGTCACCCGGCGGACGCGCACGATCGGTCTCGTCACTCCCGGTGTCTCGGACTACGGCCCGACGTCGATCGCCATGCACTTCAACTTCGCCGCGCGCGTCGCCCGCTACAGCGTCGAGACGGTGAGCTCGCTCGATGCCGATGCCGCCGGCATCCGCGCGGTCGTCGAAGGCCTGCTGCGGCAGCGCGTCGACGCGATCGTCCTGGTCGTCGTCGACACGGAAGTGCTCGAGGCGGTCCGCGGCCTCGACCTCAGCATCCCCCTCGTCGCAGCGGCATCGACCGCCCGACGCAGCCCCCTGCTCGTGTCGATCGACCAGTACCGGGGCGCCCGGTCGGCAGTGCGTCACCTCGCCGAGCTCGGGCATCAGAAGATCCTGCACCTCGCCGGTCCCCCGCGCGCCTCAGACGCGGCCGAGCGGGTGCGCGGCTGGCGCGACGAGCTCGCCGCACACCGGCTCGAGGTCGTCGAGCCGCAGCACGGCGACTGGTCGGCGGCGAGCGGCTATCGGCTCGGGTCGGCCCTCGATGTCGAACCGGGCTCGGCGATCTTCGTCGGCAACGACCACATGTCCATCGGACTGCTGTCGGCGCTGCGGGAACGCGGCATCCGCGTCCCAGAAGACGTCAGCGTCGTCGGCTTCGACGACGTGCCGGAAGCCGGCTACCTCTACCCCGCGCTGACCACTGTGCGCCAGGACTTCGCGGCGCTCGGCGAGCTGATCATGCAGAAGGTGCTGATCGCGGTCGAGGAGCCCGAGACGGCGACCGAGGACACGCCGCTGCCGACCCACCTGATCGTCCGGCAGTCGACGCGAGCCGCCCCGCGCTGATCGCCGCCGTGACAGGCTGGGTTCATGCGCATCGCTGTCACCGGCTCCACCGGAAAGCTCGGCTCGGTCGTCGCGGATGAACTCCGCGCCGCGGGCCACACCGTCATCGGGATGGATGTCGTGGGCCCGCGACGCTCGAACTTCGTGCAGATCGATCTCACCGACTACGGCCAGGTCGTCGACGCGCTCGGCGGCGTCGACCGCACCACGCCGTTCGATGCCGTCGTGCACCTCGCGGCGATCCCGGCCCCCGGCATCCGCTCCGATGTCGCGACGTTCCATAACAACATGCCGAGCACGTTCAACGTGTTCTGGGCAGCCGCGCGCCTCGGCATCCGTCGTATCGTCTATGCGTCCAGCGAGACGGTGCTGGGGCTGCCGTTCGACGTGCCGCCGCCGTACATCCCGGTCGACGAGGAGTATCCCGCGCGTCCGGAGAGCGTGTATTCGATCGTGAAGGTGCTCGAGGAGCAGCTCGCGACCGAGCTCGTGCGCTGGCATCCGGACCTCTCGATCACAGCGCTGCGATTCTCGAACGTCATGGTGCCGGCGGACTACGCCGAGTTCCCCTCGTTCGACGCGGATGCACGGCTGCGCAAGTGGAACCTGTGGGGCTACATCGACGCCCGCGACGGCGCGCAGGCCATCGAGCGGGCCCTCGAGGTCGCCCCACCGGGGTTCGATCGGTTCATCATCGCGGCCGCCGACACGGTGATGTCGCGGCCGAACAGCGAGCTCATCGCCGAGGTGTTCCCCGATGTGCCGCTGCGCGGCGAGTTCGGCGACAACGACACGCTGCTGTCGATCCACAAGGCCCGGCGCCTCCTCGGCTTCGCGCCGAAGCACTCCTGGCGCGACCACGTCTGAGGCCTCGGCTCTAGGCTGGAGGCACCTTCGCCCCCAGGAGGAGCACGATGACCGACGACCCTCGCGTCGCCGCGGCGCGGTATCAGATCGACAAGCTCGAGCAGAGCGAGAAGGATGCCGCGGCCCAGAGCGACGACGCGGCTGGCGCACCCGACGACTCTGGCTTCGCACCGGAGCTCACCGCACCACCCAGCCGTCGGGACCGGGCGAGCAGCGCGGCCGAGCGGGCCGCGTACGTCGAGGTAGCGATTCAGCAGGCCATCCGTCGTGGCGAGTTCGACAACCTGCCCGGCGCGGGCAAGCCGATCCCGGGCCTCGGCGAGAGCCACGACCCGGATTGGTGGATCCGGCGCAAGATCGAGAGCGAGCAGCTGACCGGGCTCGGTCCGCCCGCTCTGTCGCTGCGGGTCGAGAGCGCACAGCTGGCCGACCGGCTCGACGAGCTGAGGTACGAAACCGAGGTGCGCGAGGTCGTCGAGGACTTCAACCTGCGCGTCGTCGAGGCGCGCCGGCAGCTGCTCGGCGGCCCTCCGGTGATCACGCCCACCCGCGACGTCGAGGATGAGGTGCGCTCCTGGCACGCGCGGCGCGCGCAGCAGGCAGCCGACGCTGCGGAGAAGGACGATCGCCCGGTCCCCCGGCCCCGCTGGTGGCGGCGGCCGTCGCGCTGAAGGTGACGGCGGCCGGCTTGAGCCGGACCGAGTCGCCTCAGCGCCGCGCGATGGTGGAACCCCGAATCACGAGCCGCACCGGCAGGTGATGCGTGCCCTCGCCGATGTCGACGCCGTCGATCGCATCGAACACCCGCTGCGCGGCCTGTCGGCCGAGCTGCTGCAGGTTCGCATCGATGCTCGTCAGCTCGGGCCGAGCGTTCGTGGTGAGCACTTCCCAGTTGTCGTAGCCGATCACCGCCAGGTCATCCGGCACGCGCCGCCCGAGGTCGCGCGCCGTGTCGAGCACACCGCGGGCGAGCTGGTCCGAGCCGCAGAAGATGGCGTCGACGTCGGGATGCCGCTCGAGCAGCATTGCCGCGGCATCCCTCCCCCAGTGCTCGGACCACACCGAGAACATGGGCTCGCCGATGAGGGGCAGCCCGGCGGCATCGAGCGCGGCCCGGGCACCGGCCAGGCGATCCTGCGCAGCCGCATACTCGGGATCTCCGCTGATGTGCGCGATCCGCGTGCGGCCGCACGAGATCAGGTGCTCGATCGCGAGCCGGCCTCCGGCATAGTTGTCCGGAGTGAGTGAGAGGTCGCGCGGATCGTCTGAGGGCGCGTATGCGTAGACCACGGGAACGGGCAGGTCCTGTCCGAGCGACGGACGCGGGTCGGTCTGCCGACCGACGACGATGATGCCGTCCACGCGTCGGCTCAGCAGCGCCTTCAGATGATGCTGTTCCCGAATGGCGTCGCCCCGCGCGTCGCAGAGGAAGACATTCACCTTTCCTGCGCCGAAGGCGTCTTCTGCACCCATCAGGATCGGGAGCATGAAGCGGCCCTCGAGGTCGCTCGTGAGCAGCCCGACCGTTCCGGTGCGCCCCGCCAGCAGCCCGCGGGCCATGGCGTTCGGCGTGAACGAGAGCGCCTCGGCCGCCTCGGCAACCCGCGCTCGAGTCGCCGGCGCGACGTCGCCCCGTCCGTTCAGCGCCTTCGATGCCGTGGCGATCGACACCCCCGCCCGTCGCGCGACATCGCTGAGCGTCGTCGTTCGTCCGCTTTCACTCGACGTCATGCCACCCCCCTCGTTACAAAAACGTTATCGGTTCAACGCCTTGACGGTGCTTCGAAACTGAAGATAACGTACCGAAAGGGATTTCGGTACGTTTCGAGATTCCGAATCCATGCATAGCGGCGCGCACCCGGCACAACCGGCCGCATCCGCTCGATGACGAGCAAGAGGAGACAGCATGACCAACCACCGCCGCCGGCGGGCGCCCCTGCGGACGCTCACGGCGATCGTCGCCACCGCAGCCCTCATGGGTGGGCTCGCCGCCTGCTCGGGCAGCGACAACACACCCGCACCCGCCGAGTCGATCGGCCCGGACGGCACCGACGACGGCTCGACGCTGACCCTGTGGACCCGCGCGCCCCTCGAGAAGCAGGCGAACCTCCTCGTCGACGCCTACAACGCGAGCCATGAGAACCAGGTCGAGCTCACGGTCGTTCCCAACGACGACTACGTCGCCAAGGTCGGCGCCGCCGCCGGCTCCGACGGCCTCCCCGATCTGTTCGCCGCCGACATCGTCTACGTGCCCAACTGGGTCCAGCAGGGGCTGTTCCAGGACATCTCGGCGCAGATCGAAGGCCTCCCGTTCAAGGACGAGATCAACCCGGGCCACCTGTCGGCCGGCACCGTCGACGGCAAGGAGCATGTGCTGCCGTTCGTGCTCGACCTCTCGATGCTGTTCTGGAACAAGGACCTCTTCACCGAGGCGGGGCTCGACCCCGAGAAGGCCCCGGCCAACCTCGCCGAGTTCGCCGAGGACGCGAAGGCGATCCAGGCGCTCGGCAAGGACGGTGTCTACGGCACCGCGACCGGCCTCAACTGCGGCGGCTGCCTCGTCTTCACCTGGTTCCCGAGCGTGTGGGCCGATGGCGAAGAGGTGCTGAGCGACGACGGAACCGAGTCGCTCCTCGCCAGCGACACCGCCAAGGAGGTCTACTCGACGTGGAACGACCTGTGGGAGTCCGGCGCGGTGCTGCCGAGCTCGCAGGACGAAGCCGGCCCCACGTGGACCGCCGGGTTCACCGAGGGCAACGTCGGTCTCATGTTCTACCCCGCTACCCTGCTGTCGTCGACACCGTTCGACGTCGGCGTGGCCGGCATCCCCGGACCTGAGGGCGGCGCGTCGACCTTCGTCGGTGGCGACGGCATCGGCGTCTCGAAGGACTCCAAGAAGGCTGCGCAGGCCTGGAACTTCCTCAGCTGGATGATGTCCGAGGATGCCCAGGTCGAGGTGCTCGCCAAGAACAACGACGTCGTGTCGCGCTCAGACCTCTCGAGCAACAAGTACTCCGACAAGGACCCCCGGCTGGTCACGATCAATGAGGTCGCGGCCAACGGCGACACCCCRGTGGCGCTGAACTTCCAGCAGGCGTTCAACGCACCCGGCAGCCCGTGGCTGACGCTCGTACGCAACGCAGTGCTGGATGGCACCGACACGGTCGACGCCGACAACGAGGAGATCACCGCGATCCTCAAGCAGTGAATTCGAGAGGGGGCGGCAGCCCGCCGCCCCCTCTCCCGCCTCCCCCGACTCGAAGGAATTCACACATGGTCGCCGACACACTCCCCGCGCGGGCGACGCGCCGCAGACCCTCCCGTCGCGCACGCAACGAGGCCCTGCGCGGCTGGGGCTATGCGGCTCCCACCGCGATCTTCGTCATCCTGGTCTTCCTCGTGCCCCTCGCCCTGGTGCTGCAGATGTCGGCGTCGGACTGGCCGCTCATGGCTGGTTACCAAGGACCGAATTTCCCCGAGAACTACACGGATGCCGTGCAGCACCGGCTCTTCTGGGACTCGATCGGGTTCACGCTCAAGTACACGGTGATCACGACGATCCTGCTCGTCGGTCTCGGCCTCGGGCTCGCGATGCTCGTGCAGGAGTCGACGCGCTGGAAGTCCTTCCTGCGGACGTCGTTCCTCGTGCCGAGCGCACTGGGTCTTGCCTCGGCATCCCTCCTCTTCTATGTGCTCTACTCCCCGTACGCGGGACCCTTCGCCGACCTCATGCAGAAGTGGGGCTTCACGTTCCTCGGCACGCCCGAGGGTGCGCTGTGGTCGACCGTGTTCCTCGTCGTCTGGAGGTACGCGGGCTTCTACATGCTGCTGATGCTCGTCGGCCTGCAAGGCATTCCCGACGATGTCTACGAAGCCGCCCGCATCGACGGCGCCTCGCGCTGGCAGACGTTCCGCGACATCACCCTTCCGCTGCTGCGGCCCACCTTCGCCCTGACGATCGTGCTCTGCGTCACCGGGTCGCTGCTCGCGTTCGAGCAGTTCTACATCCTCACCAAGGGCGGCCCCGACAACAGCACGATGACCATCGTGCAGCTCATCTACAACGTGGCGTTCCAGGGTCAGAACAACCTCGGCATCGCCGCGGCACTGTCGGTCATCGTCCTCCTCGCCCTCATCGCGATCAACATCTTCCAACTGCGCGCGTTCCGCCGCCCCGAGGACAGCTGAGCGAGCCAGGAGCCGAAGCCATGACCTCTTCATCCACCGCACTCACACCCACCGACGTCCTGCGCGTCGCCCCCACCGAGGCCCGGCACCGCCGGTCCCCCGCCGCACGGTTGGTGCTCGGCATCCCGTACTGGGTGTTCACCACCGCCCTCGCGGTGATCTTCCTCTACCCGCTGATCTGGACGACGGTCTCGTCGGTGCAGCCGAAGGCCGGCACGAGCCAGACCGACGGCTGGGGCTTCGGCAACTACGCAGCCCTCGCCAACTACCAGGCCGGCATCTGGGTGTATCTCGCCAACTCGCTCTTCGTCTCGCTGCTGACGGTGGTGCTGACCCTCACGGTGTCGCTGCTGGGCGGCTACGCGTTCGCGCGGTTCTCGTTCCCGGGCAAGAACCTGCTGTTCCTCACGACCCTCGCCATCCTGATGGTCCCCTATGCGACGCTGCTGATCCCCCTCTATGTGATCCTCAACGCCGTCGGACTCAGCAACTCCCTCGTCGGCGTCGCGATCGTCCTCACGATGTTCCAGCTGCCGTTCTCGATGTTCATGATGCGCATCTCGTTCGAATCGATCCCGCGCGAGCTCGACGAAGCGGCGATGGTCGACGGCTGCTCCACGTTCGCGGCRCTCTGGCGGGTCCTGCTGCCGGCGGTCAAGCCTGGCCTGATCACGGTGGGGCTGTTCGCATTCCTCGCGGCGTGGAACGACTTCATGGCGCCGCTGATCCTCATCACCGACACGAACAAGATGACGCTGCCGCTGGCGGTCGCGAACCTCCGCGTGCAGGTGCAGGGGGTCATCGATTACGGCGCGACCGAGGCCGGCGTGGTGGTCCTCGCTCTGCCGTGCATCGTGCTCTTCCTCATTCTGCAGCGGCACTACGTCCGCGGTTTCATGTCCGGCGCTTTCAAGGGATGACGATGATCTCCACTACCACCCCCGCCACCCCCGTGGTGCCGGCCTCCGGCCGACTGCGGCCTCTCGGCCTCGACGAGGTGCAGATCACCGGCGGTTTCTGGGCCCACCGCCAGGAGGTCAACGGCAGCGCGACGCTCGACCACATCGGGGGCCGGCTCGAGTCCGAGGGATGGCTCGCCAACTTCGATCTCGCCGCGGCGGGCACGCTGCCCGACGGGCGGCGAGGGCGCGAGTTCTCGGACTCCGAGATCTACAAGTACCTCGAGGCACTCGCGTGGGAGATCGGCCGCACCGGCGATGCCGCCCTGGACGAGCGCTTCCGGGCCGTCGTCGCGCGCGTCGCGGCGGCGCAGGAGCCCGACGGGTACCTCGACACGATGTTCGGGCGACCCGGCCAGGGTCCGCGCTGGTCGAACCTCGAGTGGGGACACGAGCTGTACTGCCTCGGGCACCTCTTCCAGGCAGCGGTTGCTCGCCGTCGCACTCGGCCGGACGCGGACGACGGGCTCATCGACATCGCCCGCCGGGCCGCCGACCTGCTGTGCGACGTCTTCGGGGAGGGTGGCATCGAGTCGATCTGCGGGCACGCCGAGATCGAAGTCGGACTCGCGGAGCTCGCCCGGGCCGTCGGGGAGCCCCGCTATCTCGAGCAGGCGCGGATCTTCATCGAGCGCCACGGCGCGGGCACTCTCGCCGACATCGAGTACGGCCGGTCGTACTTCCAGGACGACATCCCGGTTCGGGATGCGCGGGTGCTCCGCGGCCACGCCGTGCGGGCGAACTATCTCGCCTCCGGTGCGGCCGATGTCGCGGTCGACACCGGCGACGCGGCGCTGCTGGAGGCCCTGCGCTCGCAATGGGAGCACACCATCGCCCGTCGCACCTACTTGACCGGCGGCCAGGGCTCCCACCATCAGGACGAGGCCTTCGGCGACGACTGGGAGCTGCCGCCGGACCGCGCCTACTCCGAGACGTGCGCCGGCATCGGCTCGATCATGTTCGCCTGGCGGCTCCTGCTCGCCGACGGCGATCCGCGCTACGCCGACCTGATCGAGCGCACGCTCTACAACGTGGTCGCGACGTCGCCGAGCGACGACGGCCGGTCGTTCTACTACGCCAACACGCTGCACCAGCGCGTGCCCGGCACCCCGGMCGATCCCGACGAGACATCGCCGCGCGCGTCGTCGTCGCTGCGCGCCCCCTGGTTCGAGGTCTCGTGCTGCCCGCCGAACGTCGCCCGCACGTTCGCGAGCCTCGCCGCCTACATCGCGACGGCAGACGATACCGGGGTTCAGGTGCATCAGTACGCCTCCGCGTCGGTGCGCACGAAGCTGGCCGATGGCCGCGCGGTCGCGTTCGACCTCGAGACCGGCTACCCGGCCGAGGGCGGCATCCGCGTGTCGATCGTGGGCGACACCGCCGGCAGCTGGACCCTCGCGCTGCGCGTCCCCTCGTGGGCGCGGGGCGCGCGGGTGCGCGTGACGACGGCTGACGGCGTGGAGGATCGGGATGCCGCGCCCGGCGTCTGCGAGATCACCCGGGAGTTCCGTGCCGGCGATGTCGTGGAGCTCGACCTCCCCGTCTCGCCGCGGGTGACCTGGCCGGATGCGCACATCGACGCGGTGCGCGGATGCGTCGCCATCGAGCGCGGCCCCGAGGTGCTCGCGCTGGAGTCGACGGACCTCGCGGCGCTCGGCGTCGACGACGTCGGACAGGTCGTCATCGATCCGGCCGCGCCGCTGCACGAATCCGACGGTCGCGTCAGCGCCCGCATCCGGGTGCGCACTGCGCCGGCGGCCGAGTGGCCCTACGGCGCTGCCGATGCGGCGAGCGAGGGCGACGGCATCCTGATCCCGCTCGTTCCGTATCACTCGTGGGCGAACCGGGGACCCTCGACCATGCGCGTCTGGATTCCGACGAGTTGACCTCGCGCGAACCATCGCGAACGCGAAGACGCCCGGCCTGCGTGATGCAGACCGGGCGCCGTTCGTCGATTCGACGTCAGAGCGGCTTCGACTTTAGAAGTGGAAGTCCTCGATGTTGTCGGCGTTGAACACGTACGGGTCGCCGAGGAGCACGACGCCGTCCTTGCCGATCGTGTAGGAGCCGAGCTTTCCGCCGTCGAACTCGTCGCCCTCGGCGCCGGTGATGTCGCCCTCGATGAGCGCCTTCGCCGCGTACGAGGCCAGGTAGCCCACGTCACCCGGGTTCCACAGCGCGAACGCGGTGACGGTGCCGTCGTTGACGTAGTCGCGCATCTGGTCCGGCGTGCCGAGACCGGTCAGTGCGACCTTGCCCTTGAAGTCCGAGGTCTGCAGGTAGCGGGCCGCGGCGGAGATGCCGACCGTCGTGGGCGAGATGATGCCCTTGAGGTCGGGGTAGGTCTGCAGCAGTGCCGCCGTCTTGTCGAACGACGTCTGGTCGTCGTCGTCGCCGTAGACGACCTCGACGAGCTCGATGTCGGGGTGGTTGTCGGCCAGCTCGGTCTTCATGAGCTCGATCCAGGCGTTCTGGTTCGTGGCGTTGGCCGTCGCCGAGAGGATCGCGATCTTGCCCGCGTCGCCGATCTGCTCGGCGATCAGGTCGACCTGGATCTTCGCGATGCCCGCTGCGTCAGCCGGCTGGATGAACATGTCGCGGCAGTCGGCGCTGGTGTCGGCGTCGTAGGTCACGATCTTGACGCCCGCGTCCTGGGCCTCGCCGATCGCGTCGCACAGTGCGGTCGGGTCGTTCGCCGAGATGGCGATCGCGCCGACACCCTGCTGGGTCAGCGTGTTGATGTAGCTGACCTGGCCGTCCGGCGAGCCGGTCGCGGGGCCGACCTCGGCGTACGTGCCGTCGAACTCGGCGATCGCGTCCGCGCCGCCCTGGTCGGCGGTGTCGAAGTAGGCATTGCCCAGGTTCTTCGGCAGGAAGGTGATGGACAGGTTGCTTGCGTCGCCCTCAGCGCTCGCGCCGTCGTCGCTCGCGGTCGTGGTGCAGCCTGCGAGCACCGCGACGCTGGCCGCCAGCACGGCGATGGCGCCGAGCTTGGCCGTGCGTGACTTCAGAAACATCATCGTTCTCCTTGTTGTTGTGGTTCGTGCCGATGTGACTGCATCGACGTGGTTCGGGCTGCCCTAGTCCTTGGCGATGGCCGGGGCATCCGTTTTTCTTCCGCCTGGTCTGCTGCGCCGCGCGCGCAGCCATGCCAGGAAGCTGGTTCCGACGACCGACGCGATGAGCAGGGTGCCGGTGACGATGTTGATGACGTCGGAGGTGACGCCGGCGAGCCGGAGTGCACTCGCGATGGTGCCGATCAGCAGCACGCCCGCGAGCACGCCGTGCAGCGCGCCCTTGCCTCCGAAGATGGAGACGCCGCCGAGCAGCACTGCCGCGATCACCGACAGCTCCAGGCCCGTGGCGTTGTCGCCTCGGGCGCTGCTGAACCGCAGCGTGAAGTAGATGCCGGCGAGCGCCGAGACCACTCCGGCGAGGATGAACAGGATGAACTTCGTCCGCTCGACATGCACCCCGGAGAAGCGGGCGGTCTCGGGGCTCAGCCCGATGGCGTAGATGCCACGGCCGAAGGGCGTGAAGTGCAGCAGCACCGCGAAGGCGACCGCCAGGATGACGATGAGCAGTGTCACCGCCGGGAACGGTGTGCCCACGAAGCGCGACTTGACCAGGTCCTTCCAGTATTCGGGGAACTCGGTCACCGCCTTGGTGCCGAGGAGTCCCACCGCGAGGCCGCGATAGAGCGCGAGCGTGCCGATCGTCACCGCGAGCGAGGGCAGTCCCACGACCGTGATGAGGAACCCGTTGAGGGCGCCCGCGATGCCGCCGACGACGAGTGCGATCAGACCGGCCATCTCGAGCGGCATGCCGCCCGCGTGGAGCACGCCCACGGTGACGCTGGAAAGGCCCACGATGCTCGCGACCGACAGGTCGATCTCGCCGGTGATGATGATGAGCGTCATCGGCAGCGCGATCAGCAGGATCGGCGCCATGTCGAGCAGCAGGTAGGTGAGCGTGATGGGCTTCGAGAAGGGCCCGACGGTGAGGCTGGCGACGATCACCACGAGGATCAGCGCGGCGATGACCGCCATCTCGCGGGTGAGCAGCGCGCGGCGCCACAGCGGGTGCGCATAGTCCTTGTACGTGCGGAGGGGGACGGGTACGGATGCCGGGGCAAGAGCGGTCATCAGATGTCCCTCGCTTCCACGAGATGCTTGGCTTGTCGAAGGGCGAGCACGCGGTCGAGCACGATCGCGCTGATGATGAGCACGCCGACCACGGCGCGCTGCCAGAAGTCGGGCACCCCGAGGATCGGCAGAGCGCGGTTGATCGTCAGGAGCAGGTAGGCGCCGATGGCGGCGCCCCAGACCGAGCCGCTGCCGCCGAAGATGGCGACACCGCCGATCACCGCGGCGCCCACCGCGAGCAGCTCGAATCCGCTCCCCGCCTGCGAGTTGACCGTTCCGTAACGCGCG
Source organism: Microbacterium sp. P2_F9 (assembly GCF_056403635.1). Lineage (NCBI taxonomy): Bacteria > Bacillati > Actinomycetota > Actinomycetes > Micrococcales > Microbacteriaceae > Microbacterium > Microbacterium sp. P2_F9. The sequence goes on from NZ_JBFUFC010000013.1 coordinate 18,754, forward strand.
GCATAGAGCACCCCGGCAAGACCCGCCAGCGCACCGCAGACGATGAACGCCCCGAGCACGCGCTGTGTGACCTTCAGGCCGTACAGGTTGGCTGCCGCGGGATCGGACCCGATCGCGTACAGCTCGCGGCCGCCTCGGCGATTGCGCATGTACCAGCCGGCGATCACGAGCACCACTAGGGCGATGATCGTGAGGATCGGGATGAACAGGATCGAGCCGGTGCCGAGGGCCAGGAACTCCGCCGGCATGTCGCTCGAGTTGATGCGATCGCTGCCGGTCCACACGACATTGATGCCGCGATAGACGTACAGCGTGCCGAGCGTGATCACGAGCGCCGGCACCTTGGCGAACGCGATCAAGGCGCCGTTGATGAGGCCGAGGACGGCACCGAACGCCATGCCCACCAGGAAGACCACGATGATCGGGATTCCCGGGAAGTCGATGAACAGCCGGCCGGTGGCGTAGGCGGACAGCCCCAGCACGGAGCCGACCGAGAGGTCGACGTTGCGGGTGATGATCACGATCGCCTGACCGACCGCGACCAGCATGAGGATCGCCGGGGTGAGCAGCAGGTCGCGGAAGCCGTCGGCGCTGAAGAGGAAGTTGGGGTTCTTGATGGTGGCCGCGAGGATGACGAGCAGCAGGGCGAGCAGGATGCCCGTCTCGCGGGCACGCACGAGCGACGAGGCCGCTGTGGCCAGTCGGCTCTTCGGCTGAACAGGAACTACGGCGGTCATCGGGCGATCTCTTCCGCTTTGTGGGTGGCGGCGAACATGACGGTCTCGGCGGTGGCGTCGCCGCGGTCGATCTCGGCGGTGATCTGGCCCTCGCGAACCACGACGACCCGGTCGGCCATGCCGAGCACTTCGGGAAGCTCGGAGGAGATCATGAGGATGGCCATCCCCTCGCCGGCGAGCTGCGAGAGCAGGCGGTGCACCTCGGCCTTGGTGCCGACGTCGATGCCGCGAGTCGGCTCGTCGACGATCAGCACGGTCGGCTTCGTGGCGAGCCATTTGGCCAGCACGACCTTCTGCTGGTTGCCACCGCTCAGGGTGCCGGACTCCGTGTCGAGCGACGCGGTCTTCACCTCGAGGCGGCTGTCCCAGACGCGCGCGGCGGCGTTCTCGGCCGCTGCGGTGATGAGGCCGAACTTCGCCAGCGAGCCGCGGATCGCCATCGTCGTGTTCTTGGCGACCGAGCTGCCGAGCACGAGCCCCTGCTTGCGGCGATCTTCCGGAACCAGCGCGAGCCCGAGCTTCATCGCGGCGACCGGCTTGCGCTTGGGCACCGTGGCGCCGTTGATCGTCACCGTGCCGGAGGTGTACGGGTCGACGCCGAAGATCGCTCGCGCGATCTCGCTGCGGCCGGCACCGACGAGGCCGGCCAGGGCGACGATCTCGCCCGACCGCACCGTGAACGAGACGTCGTGGAAGACGCCCGGCTCGGTGAGCCCTTCGACGACCAGGACGGGCTCGCCGATCTCGGCATCCTCTTTGGGGAACAGCGTCGCGATGTCGCGCCCGACCATCTGGCGCACGAGGTCGGCGACCGTGGTGTCGGCGATGGGGCTGGTGGCGATGTAGGCGCCGTCGCGCATGACCGTGACGGTGTCGCACAGGTCGAAGACCTCGTCGAAGCGGTGCGAGATGAACAGCAGCGCACGACCTTCATCGCGAAGGCTGCGGGCGACGGCGAACAGGCGCTCGACCTCGACGCCGCTCAGTGCCGCGGTGGGCTCGTCCATGACGAGCACCTTGGCGTCGAGCGAGATCGCCTTGGCGATCTCGATGATCTGCTGGTCTGCGATCGACAGTCCGAGCGTGGGGCGATCGGGGTCGAGCCGCACACCCAGGCGAGTGAACAGCTCGAGCGCCTGAGCCCGCATGAGCTTGCGATCGATGCGGCCGAGCGAGCGGGTGGGCTGGCGGCCCATGAAGATGTTCTCGGTCACCGACAAGTCGGGGAAGAGCGTCGGCTCCTGGTAGATCACGGCGATGCCCGCGGCCTTCGACTGCGCCGTGCTGGAGAAGTCCACGGACTCGCCATCGAGGAGCAGATCGCCCGCGTCGCGGTGGTAGAGGCCCGCGATGATCTTCACGAGCGTGGACTTGCCGGCACCGTTCTCGCCGATCAAGGCGTGGATCGAGCCACGCTCGAGCGTGAGGCTTCCGGAGCGGAGGGCGACGACGGGGCCGAACGACTTGACCACCCGACGCAGTTCCAGCGCGGGTGTCTGTGCGGCGGAGGCGGCGTTGTCTGCCACAGGTCCTCCTCGTTGAGGGTGAAAATGAATGAATCGATTCAGGCGGGTTTCAGGCTACTCTAGGTTTCACCGACGTTGCCGGTCAAGTCGCACAGCGACAGTGACCGAATCGTGATCCAACAAGGAAGTGGAGTCGACGTGGCGGTCAGCATTCGAGATGTCGCCGTGCGCGCGGGCGTCTCGGTCGGCACCGTCTCGAACGTGCTCAACCGCCCCGACGAGGTGTCTGTCGACTCGGTCGATCGGGTCAGCCGGGCGATCGAAGAACTCGGATACGTCCGCAACGACGCGGCCCGCAAGCTCCGGGCCGGTGTCAGCACCACCATCGGCTTCGTGGTCCTCAACGGCCAGAATCCGTTCTACAACGACGTCGTCCGCGGCGCAGAGGACGAGGCATCCCGCCACAGCATCGCGGTGCTCTACGGCAACACCGACGAGGACCCTGCGCGCGAACGCCTCTACCTCGACCTCTTCGAAGAGCAGCAGGTGCGCGGGGTGCTGATCGCCCCCTACGGCGACATCACGTCCCGGCTGCAGAAGCTGCGGGCGCGCGGGATCGCCGCCGTGCTCGTCGACCGGTTCAGCGGCGACGGGCGGTTCTCGTCCGTGTCGGTCGACAGCGTCATCGGCGGACGGATGGCGGTCGACCATCTCATCGAGGGCGGGCGCCGTCGCATCGCGTTCGTGGGCGGCCCGTTCGACATCCGCCAGGTGACCGACCGGCTGGCCGGCGCGCGCGTCGCGGCCGAGAACGCGACAGTCAGCGTCGACCTCGAGGTCGTCGCGACCGCGGCGATGACCGTCGAGGAGGGTGTGGCCGCGGGCACGCGCATCCTCAGCCGACCGCGCCGGGACTGGCCGGACGCCCTCTTCGCCGCCAACGACCTGCTCGCGCTGGGCCTCCTCCAGTCCCTCGTCGTGGCGGGACGGATGCTGGTGCCCGACGACATCGCGATCATCGGGTTCGACGACATCGCGTTCGCGGCGGCCGCGGCGGTGCCGCTCTCGTCGATCCGGCAGCCGAGTCGCATGATCGGCCGCACCGCACTGCGGATCGTGCTCGAGGAGGCCGCGGATCCGGAGAGCATCCCCCGGCAGACCGTGTTCCAGCCGGAGCTCGTCGTGCGGGCATCGACGCGCCCCCGCTGAGCGGGCGTCAGGCGGTCGCGCTCACACGCCCAGCCAGGCCGCGACCACGGCGTCGACGACGGCCGCCGGCGCGAGGGCGACGTCGACGACCACTCCTGGCTCGTCGGCCTGCAGCGGCTCGAGCGTCGCGAGCTGCGAATCGAGCAGGCTGCTCGGCATGAAGTGATCGGTGCGGGCGCCCATCCGCGCCGCCAGCAGCTCACGCGCACCGGTGAGCTGCGCGAAGAAGAGGTCGCCGCCGCGCGCGCGCAGCTGGTCGCGGTAGGCGCGCTTGAGCGCCGAGCAGGCCAGCACGACCACCTCGCCGCGGGCCGTGCGGCTGGCGAGCTCGTCACTGAGGATGGCGAGCCAGGGGCCGCGATCCTCGTCGGTGAGCGGCGTGCCGGCCGCCATCTTCGCCCGGTTGGACTCCGGGTGGAAGTCATCGGCATCGAGGAACACTCCCCCGACGCGTGCGGCGACCGCGGCCGCCACCGTCGACTTGCCCGACCCCGAAACGCCAATCACGACCAGCGGCACAGCAACTCCAGACGGTCACGGGCCCGACGATCGTGACCCAACAAGCCAGTGTGCCAGGCCGGAGTCCCGCGCAGCGCGCGGGCCTGGGTCTTCGAGGAAGGGCGGATGCCGCATCCGTCGTCACTGACCCCTCCCGTGAGGTGCGCCCCGGTCGCTAGCCTCGATCTTGGATGAGAGGACATCGATGGCCTGGCGAATGCCCACGGAGACCGCGCCGCACGATCGCACCTGGATGGCGTTCCCCCGAGAGGGGCCGACCMTCGGCGACACGGCCGCAGCGGCCGAGGAGTGCTACGCGGCGTGGACAGCGGTGGCGCACGCCGTCGCGGAGTTCGAGGCACTCACGATGGTGGTCGATCCGACCGAGCGGGCGCGAGCACGCCGCATGCTGGGCAGCGAGATCGAGCTCATCGAGGCCCCGTTGGATGAGTTCTGGATGCGCGACTTCGGTCCCACCTTCGTGCTCGACGACGAGCGTCCCGGCGTGCTCGGCGCCGTGGACTGGACGTTCAACGGCTGGGGCGATCCGGCGTGGTCGGAGTGGCGCAAGTCGGCCGAGATCGCCCGCGTCGTCAGCGCCCTCGTCGGGTCTGAGCTGGTCAGCTCGGTGCTCGTGAACGAGGGCGGCGGCATCCATGTCGACGGTGAAGGCACCGTGCTGCTGACCGAGACGGTGCAGCTCGACCACCGCCGCAACCCGTACGCAGACAAGGCGCGTGTCGAGGCGGAGCTCGCCCGCACGATCGGCTCGACCACCGCGATCTGGCTGCCGCGCGGCCTCACGCGTGACTACGACGAATTCGGCACGAACGGCCACATCGACATCGTCGCGACGATCCCGTCGCCCGGGCGGCTCCTGCTGCACGCCCAGCACGACCCGTCCCATCCCGATCACGCCGTCACCCACGAGCTGCGCGAGCTGCTCGCCGAGCAGACCGACGCTGCCGCCCGCAGGTTCGACATCGTCGATCTCCCCGCCCCCGAGACGCTCCGCGACCACGAGGGCTTCGTGGACTGGAGCTACGTCAACCACCTCGTCGTCAACGGCGGCGTGATCGCGTGCGGCTTCGATGAGGAGCGAGCGGATGCCGCGGCCCGCAGCATCCTCGCCGAGGCCTACCCCGGTCGGCGCGTGGTGACCGTCGACGCGCGGCCCATCTTCGCGCGGGGCGGCGGCATCCACTGCATCACCCAGCAGCAGCCGACGGTGACCACCTGATCGTCCGAGGCGTTTCGTCTCGCTTCGCCCGCGGCTGGGCATGGGGTGCGCCGGGCGGCCGAATAGAGTCGACCGGTGCCTGACCTCGACTTCTCCCCCGCGCTGAGCCGTCCCGACCTGCTCGCGGCGCCCGTGCACGACCGGCTCGCGCGGCTCGACGCCATGTTGTCCGGCCACGTGCGGGTCACCCCGATCGACGCGACGCTCGCCGACACTGCCGCGTTCTGCGAGGCATACGGCGTCGAGCTCGACGAGAGCGCGAACTGCATCGTCGTCGCCGGCACCCGGGGTGAGGCGACGACCTACGCCGCGTGCATGGTGCTCGCCACCACCCGCCTCGACGTCAACGGCACCGTGCGGCGGCTGCTCGGCGCGCGGCGGGCGAGCTTCGCGCCGATGGACGACGCGGTCGCGCTCACCGGCATGGAGTACGGCGGTATCACGCCGATCGGCCTGCCCGACGACTGGGCCCTGCTCATCGATGCGCGGGTCGCGGCGCTGCCGTCCGCAATCGTGGGTGCCGGCATCCGCGGGGCGAAGCTGTCGCTGCCGGGAGGCGTCCTCGCGGCGCTCCCCGGAGCCCAGGTCATCGACGACCTCGGCCGCGAGATCCCCTCAAGCTGACCTGGACGACCCCCTCAGGCGAGGGTGTCGAGGATGCCGCTCACGAGCTCGAACGTCGTCAACGGGCTGATGATCGCGAAGCGAAGGACGGGCTCCCCGGCGTGGGAGCTCGGCACGACGAACGCGAGCTGGTCGTCGAGAAGCCTGTCCGACCAGGCCTGGTAGTCGGCCATCGTCCAGCCGTCCCGGCGGAACACGACCACCGAGAGCTGCGGATCGCGCACGAGCGACAGCCCTTCGCGCGCCGAGATGTCGTCCGCGATGCGCTGGGCGAGATCGATGCCGTACTCGATGGTCGCCCGGTACTGGTCGGTGCCGTGCGTGGCGAGTGAAAACCACAGCGGCAGCCCCCGCGCCCGGCGGGTGAGCTGGATGGCGAGATCCGAGGGGTTCCAGTCGGCCGACTCGGTCAGCGTGTCGAGATACTCGGCGTGCTGTGTGTGCGCCCGCTGGCCCTGCGATGGATCGCGGTAGATGAGCGCGCACGCGTCGAACGGCGCGAACAGCCACTTGTGCGGGTCGACGATCACCGAGTCGGCGTGCTCAACCCCCGCGAACGCGGGCCGCATCCGCTCCACGAGCATCGCGGCGAGGCCATAGGCGCCGTCCACATGCAGCCAGACGCCGCGGGTGCGCGTGACCTCGGCGATGGAGGCGATGTCGTCCACGATCCCGAAGTTCGTCGTGCCGCCGGTCGCGACCACCGCGAACACGGCGTCGCCGTGCTCGTCGAGCGCCGTCGCCACCGCGTCGCCGTGCAGGCGACCGTCCGCACCGACCGGGATCGGCAGGGTGTCGACATCCATCACCGCCGCCGCCGAGGCGATCGACGAGTGCGCTTCCGCGCTGCACACCACAAGCCACCGCTCCGGAGCCGGCCGGCCGGCCTCCCGCGCCTGCCGGCGGGCGGTGTCGCGTGCCGCGACCAGTGCGGACAGGTTACCGATCGTGCCACCCTGCACGAACACGCCCCCGGCCCCCTGCGGCAGCCCGAACTCGGCGGCCAGCCAGTGCAGCACCTCGTTCTCGGCGAAGACCGCCCCGGAGCCCTCCATCCACGATCCGCCGTAGACGGAGGATGCCGACACGATGAGGTCGAAGGCCGCAGCGGCCTTCGTCGGGGCCGACGGGATGAAGGCGAGATAGCCGGGGTGGTCGGTGGACAGGCACGCCGGGGCCAGCACGTTCTCGAACAGCGCCGTAGCCCGGCGAGCGCCGATGCCGTCGGCGGTGATCGAGCCGGAGGCCAGCCGAGACAGATCGCGCGGGGTGAGCGGCTTGTCCAGCGGCACGTCCTCGTACAGTGCGCGCCGGCGCGCATAGTCGAGGATGTCGTCCACGGTGCTGCGCGTCTGCTCCGACAGCGCGTGCATCTGCGCGGGTGAGGGTGAAGCGGTCACTGGTTCCTCCCGAGGGGTCGGACTCCATTGTCTCGGTAGGGTGGCCGTAACCGCACCGCAACAGCGGTAGGGCAAGGTTGAGGCTATGTCCATAAAGGTCGCGCTCGAGCATCAGACCACCTACGAGTTCGCCCGACCGGTGACCGTGAACCCGCACCTGGTGCGCCTGCGCCCCGCGCCGCACTCCCGGACCCCCATCGAGGCCTACTCCCTCGAGGTCAGCCCGCGCGAGCACTTCGTCAACTGGCAGCAGGACCCGTTCGGCAACTGGGCGGCGCGGCTCGTCTTCCCCGAAAAGGTCAGCCGCCTCTCGCTCACCGTCGGTCTCGTCGCCGACATGATGGTGATCAACCCGCTCGACTTCTTCATCGAGGCGTACGCCGAGCGGTTCCCGTTCGAGTACGAGCCTGCGCTGAAGGCCGACCTCGCGCCCTACCTCCGCCGCGTCGCCGACAGCGATCTGGCGGCGGATTGGAAGGCGCGGCGTCCCAACCTTCCCGCGGGCGGCGTGCCGACCGTCTCGTTCCTCGCCGATCTCAACACGGCCGTCTACCGCGACATCGCCTACGACGTGCGCATGGAGCACGGCGTGCAGACCCCMGATCAGACCCTCAACCGCCGCATCGGCTCCTGCCGCGACAGCGCGTGGCTGCTGGTCAGCCTGCTGCGCCAGCACGGTCTCGCGGCCAGGTTCGTGTCGGGCTACCTCGTTCAGCTCGCGCCGGACCGGCCCTCCTTGGATGGACCGAGCGGCACCGCGGTGGATTTCACCGACCTGCACGCCTGGACCGAGGTGTTCATCCCCGGCGCCGGCTGGATCGGCCTCGACCCGACGAGCGCCCTGTTCGCGGGCGAAGGCCACATTCCGCTGAGCGCGACCCCGCACCCGAGCAGCGCCGCCCCGATCACGGGGACCACCGAACCGACCCTGGTCACCTTCGGCTTCCGCAACGAAGTGCGCCGCATCCACGAGGACCCGCGGACGACGAAGCCCTACACCGCGCAGCAGTGGTCCCGCATCGACGCACTCGGCGGTGCGATCGACGAGCGGCTGAACACGCTCGAGCTGCCGCTCACGTTCGGCGGCGAGCCGACGTTCGTCGCGCTCGACGACGCCACGAGCCGACAGTGGAACACTGCCGCCGACGGTCCCGAGAAGCGCGAGCTCGCCAGCGCGCTCGCCGAGCGCCTCCGCGCCCACTACGCGGGCGGCGGAGTCATGCACCGCGGTCAGGGCAAGTGGTATCCGGGCGAGCCGCTCCCCCGCTGGAACATCTCGCTGCAGTGGCGCACCGACGGGGTGCCGCTGTGGCAGCATCCGGAGCTCTTCGCGGATCCATGGGACACGGCGGCCGATCCCGGCGCCGTCGACGGCGCCGAGCAGCTCGCCCGCCGGGTGACCGCCATCCTCGGACTCCCCGTCGGGCAGCTCGTCCCCGCCTACGAGGATCCGCTCGCCGAGCTCGCCGCCGAGGTGCGCAAGCCGGAGGGACCGCGACCCGAGGAAGCCGCGAACGCCGCGGCCGTCGCCGAGCTCGACGGCGCGGAGACGACGCCCGCCGGCTGGGTGCTTCCTCTCACGACCGACGGCGACTGGACGAGCCCGGCCTGGCGGTTCCGCCGCGGACGCCTCGTGCTTGCCCCCGGCACGAGCGCCATCGGCTTTCGCCTGCCCCTGGACTCGATCTCATGGGAGGACCCGGAGTGGCCCGGTGAGCCGTCGTACTTCGAGGCCGGCCCGCCGCTTCACCCCGGCGTTCCGAACGTCACAGTGGTCAGCCCGGACGGCGCTCCCCCCACGGCTCTCACGATCGAGGAGCGCGACGGGCACGTCTTCGTCTTCCTGCCGCCGACGCAGGAGCTCGAGGGCTACGCGGATCTGCTCCATGTCATCGAACTGGCCGCGGTCGACACCGGGCAGAAGCTCGTGCTCGAGGGCTACGGCCCGCCGCCGGACGCGCGGCTCACCCAGCTGTCGGTCACTCCTGACCCCGGGGTGATCGAGGTGAACGTGCAGCCAACGTCGTCGTGGGCGGAGCAGCGCGACCTCACGTTCGCGCTGTACGAGCACGCGCGCGCCATCCGTCTCACCACCGAGAAGTTCGACCTCGACGGCACCCACCAGGGCACCGGCGGCGGGAACCACCTGACCCTCGGCGGCCGGCAGCCAGTCGAATCCCCGCTCCTGCGCCGCCCCGAGCTGCTCGCGAGTTTCGTCACGTACTGGCAGCGGCATCCGAGCCTCTCCTATCTGTTCTCGGGCCGGTTCATCGGCCCGACAAGCCAGGCGCCGCGCTTCGACGAGGGCCGGCCCGAGGCCGTCTACGAGATGGAGATCGCGCTCGAAGAGGTGCGGCGACTGACCGCCGCGGCCGAGGGCGGCAGCCTGCTCCCGTGGGTCGTGGACCGGTCGTTCCGGCACCTGCTGACCGACCTCACCGGCAACACGCACCGCGCCGAGTTCTGCATCGACAAGCTGTACAGCCCGGACGGGAGCCGTGGCCGGCTCGGCCTGCTCGAGCTGCGCGGCTTCGAGATGCCACCGCATCCGGAACTCGCCCTCGTGCAGGCGCTGCTCGTCCGCAGCCTCGTCGCCATGTTCGCCGAGCGACCAGTGGTGGCACCGCTGGTGCGGTGGGGCACGCGGCTCCACGACGACTTCCTGCTGCCGGCCGGCACCATCCGTGACATCGCCGAGGTCGTCGCCGACCTGCGGGCGCACGGCATTCCGTTCGAGGAGACCTGGCTCGATGCGTTCAGCGAGTTCCGGTTCCCGCGCATCGGGATGACCGAGATCACCACGCCCTCCGGTGCCCTGATCGAGCTCGAGCTGCGCGCCGCGATCGAGCCGTGGAACGTGCTCGGCGAGGAGGCGCGCACGGGAGGCACGGCACGCTACGTCGACTCGTCGGTCGAGCGCGTGCAGGTCGCCGTGCGCGGCCTCGATCCGCACAAGCACCTGGTCACCTGCAACCAGGTGCCCGTGCCGCTCACCTCGACGGGCCGTCACGGCGAGTACTACGCCGGCGTCCGCTACCGCGCGTGGCAGCCGCACTCCGCGCTGCACCCGACGATCCCGATCCACGCACCGCTCACCTTCGACGTGATCGACGCGGAAGCCGGCGCGAGCCTGGGCGGTGCCACGTACCACGTCGTGCATCCCGGCGGCCGGACGTACGAGCGCCCTCCCGTGAACGCGAACGAGGCCGAGGCCCGCCGCGCGAGCCGGTTCGAACGACACGGGCACACGCCGGGACGAGTGGATGTCGCGGCCCTCCGCGAAGCCGCGCGCCGCGCCGAGAACCCCGACTACCCGCACACCCTCGACCTGCGAAGGGTTCCCACGACGTGACCGTGCTCCGCGACTACGCGACGGCGCTCGCGCAGCCCACTCTGCCGCTCGGCCCCGACGACCTCATCCGCTACGACGAGGTCGTGGCTCCGGACGGCTCCTTCCGTCCGGCCTGGAAGGCGATGGCCGCGCCGGCGCTCGCCCTCACCCCGCGCGAGCTGCGCCGGGTGGGCGGCGAGATCTCGCGGTTCCTGGCGGACGACGGCGTCACCTATGTGCCGCGCGGCGGCGACGCCCAGCCCTGGCTGCTCGACCCGGTGCCGCTCGTGCTCGACGCGCCGACCTGGACGCAGCTCGAGGTGGGGCTCGCCCAGCGTGCGGAGCTGCTCAACGCTCTGCTCGCCGATCTGTACGGCGACCAGGACGTGCTCCGCGACGGGGTGCTGCCCTCGGCGCTGATCTACGGCCACTCCGGGTACCTCCGCCCGGTTGCCCGCCCGAGCGCGCACGACGCGCGCCCGCTCCTGCTGTCGGCCACCGATCTCGGACGCGACGCCGCGGGCGAGTGGCGCGTGCTCGCGGATCGCGTGCAGGCCCCATCGGGCCTCGGGTTTGCGATGGAGAACCGTCGGGTGATCTCGCAGGTGCTTCCCGAGCTGTACCAGGAGAGCGACCTGCACCGGATGGACCCGTATTTCGCGGCCCTGCGCTCGGCTCTGCTCAACTCGGCCCATGAGGGGATCGAAGAGCCGCGCGTGGTGGTGCTTTCCCCCGGAACGCACTCCGAGACCGCGTTCGACCAGGCGTTCCTCGCGAACACCCTAGGCTTCCCGCTCGTGCAGGGCAGCGACCTCACGGTGCGCGACGGCTGGGTCTGGATCAAGCCGCCCGGCGGGCCCAAGGCGACCCCCACAGAGCGGGTCGATGTGATCCTGCGCCGCGTCGACGCCGACTGGTGCGACCCCCTCGAACTGCGCGGCGGGTCGCGGCTCGGCGTGGCGGGCCTGACGCAGGCCGTGCGACGCGGCCGGGTGCGGCTCGTCAACGGCCTCGGTGCCGGGGTGCTGGAGAACCCGGCGCTGCTGCCGTACATGCCGGCGATCTGCGAGCGCCTGCTCGGCGAGCGCCTGCGCCTGGAGTCGCTGCCCACCTGGTGGTGCGGCGATCCCGCCGGCCGTCAGGTTGTGCTCAAGCGCCTCACCGAAGACCCGGAGCGCTTCATGGTGCGCCCGATCGACGAGCCGCGCTCTACGCTGGCCGGCCTCAGCGCCGCCGAACTGCGCGCCAAGATCCTCGCGGCGCCGCACCGATTCGTCGGCCAGGACCGGCTGCCCCTTTCGCAGGCGCCGGTCTGGAGCGACGGGGATGGCGCGGATGCCCGCGCTCTCGTGCTGCGCGCGTTCACCCTGCGCTTCCGCTCCGCCTACCGGCCGCTGATCGGCGGTCTCGCGACCGTCCAGGACGGATCCCTCGGCCCCGTCACCAAGGATGTCTGGGTGCTCAAGGGCACCGCCGACGACCCCGATCAGGGCCTCGTCGAGGTCGCTCCGCTCGACTTCACCCCCACGATCCCCGCGCTCACCCCGCGCGCGCTCGAGGACATGTTCTGGGCCGGACGCTACGCGGAACGCGCCGAGGACCTCCTGCGACTCCTGCTCACGGTCGACGCGGAGTTCGACATCAGGTCGGTGACGGATGCCGATCACGGCGTCACGACGAGGGTGCTGATGTCAGCTCTCCACCGCCTCGCCGGAACGCGCTACACCGACCCAGAGCAGGAGCTGCGATCGCTCCTCCTAGACGCCGCCCGGCCGGGCTCGGCCGCGCACGCCCTGGAGCGGCTGCGCGACGCGCTGGAGGGCGTCCGCGACCAGCTCTCCAGCGACACCTGGCGCGTCTTCGCCCACACCGACCGCGCCGCCCGCGCCCTGCGCACCTCACCGCGCTCCCATGTGGTCGCCGAGTCGGCAGGTCGCATGCTCACCGCGATCCTCTCGCTGCAGGGCGTGACCGCGAGCATGATCCGCGACCCCGGCTGGCACATGATCGAAGCCGGCCGTTACCTGGAGCGCACGATGCAGCTGTGCGCGCTGCTGCAGGCCACGACCGCCACCCGGCACGGCGTCGCCCTCGACCGGGTGATCTGGGAGGGCGTGCTCAAGTCGGCGGAGAGCTCGGTCACGTTCCGGCGCCGCTACCGCGGCAACGTCCGCACCGCAGGCGCGCTCGAGCTGCTCCTGCGGGACCTCGACAACCCCCGTTCCTTCGCGTTCGCGTTCCGTGAACTGCGTGGGCACCTCGCGGCGATGCCGTCCTCGACCGGTTCGACCCGGCCGGAGCGCATCCTCGAGCACCTCGAGACCGCACTCGAGAATGCCGACGTCGCGGCGCTGGCCGCGGCATCCGGTGCCCGTCGTCCGCGGCTGGAGCGCTTCCTCGAGGAGTTCGCCGAGCAGCTCCCCCGGCTCGCGATCGCGATCGCCGACCTGCACTTCGCGAGCGGACCGCCGCCCCAGCCGCTCACGTCGCTGTCGCTCATCGAGCTGGTGGGCTGACATGCGCTATCTCGTCTCGCATCGCACGGCGTACACGTACAGCTCGCCGGTCAAGGACAGCCGTGGCATCTACCACCTGTCGCCCCGCGAGCTGCCGTGGCAGGAGGTGGCCACCCACTCCGTCACGGTCGAGCCGGCACCCGCCGACCTCAATCGCGACGGCGATGTGCACGGCAATGCGGTCACCTACTTCCAGGTGACCGAGCCGCACAAGCAGCTCGTCATCACCGCGACCACCGAGGTGACGGTGGTGCCTCCTCGGTACGACGAGGACGCCCTCGCCACCCCCTGGGAGAACGCGCGGCCGCTGCTGCACGCGGAGGTGACGGATGCCTGGGCCGCCGTCGAATTCGCGCTCGAGTCGCCGCGGGCAGCCCACGCCGACGGCGTCGCCGCGTACGCCGCGGTGTCTCTGACCCCGGGCCGACCGATCGGCGAAGCGGTCACCGACCTCATGCACCGGATCCACGCCGACTTCGACTACGACAGCACCGCGACGACGGTGACCAGCTCGGTCGCGGAGGTGCTGCGCAAGCGGGCAGGCGTGTGCCAGGACTTCGCGCACTTCGCGCTCGCCTGCCTGCGCAGCCACGGCCTCGCGGCCCGCTATGTCAGCGGCTACCTCGCGACGCGGACGACCGCCGGCACCGAACGTGTCGTCGGGGCGGATGCCTCGCACGCGTGGCTCGCGGTCTGGATGCCAGGTTCGCCCGACTGGCTCGCCATCGACCCGACGAACAACCAGTGGGCGGGCGAGCGCTACGTGACGGTGGCGTGGGGACGCGACTACGGCGATGTCTCGCCGGTCAAGGGCGTGATCTTCACGAAGGCGAAGAAGTCGACGCTGCGCGTGGCAGTCGATGTCGCGCCGCTGGCGGATGCCCCGGCCGGCGGCCCGTCCGAAGCCCCGGGAGGCGCTGAACTTCCGTAGCGGGCACGCCGGTGTTACCTTGTAGCTCTATGTACCTAACACCTCTAGGTATACGGGAGTGAACAATGCACATCGGCAAAGACCTCGTCGCGGCCGCCGCGACACCCCTCGTGCTCGGCATCCTCGCCGAGGGCGAGTCCTATGGCTACGCCATCCTGCGGCGCGTGGGCGAGCTCTCCGAAGGCCAGCTCGAGTGGAGCGACGGGATGCTGTATCCGCTGCTGCACCGTCTCGAGCGGCTCGGGCACGTCGAGGCGACCTGGGGGGCATCGCCGACCGGGCGCCCACGCAAGCACTACCGCCTCAGCGCCAGCGGATCGGCGGCAGCCGCCGAGCAGCGCCAGCAGTGGGCCGTCGTGAGTGAGGCCCTGAGCCGGGTGTGGAGCGGGCCGGACGGCCCCACCAACCGGCAGCTCGCGTGGGGAGGCGCATGATGGCTCCGACCGAAGAGACCGAGACCCAGATCTCCACCTGGCGCTCGTACCTCACCCAGGGCAGCGCGATGACGCCGACGGATGCCGATGAGCTCGAGGGACACCTGCGCGACCAGATCGACTCTCTCGAGGCATCCGGACTCTCCGCCGACGAGGCGTTCCTCGTCGCGGTCAAGCGGATGGGTGCGCTCGACGCGGTGTCCCGCGAATTCGCGCGCGAGCACTCCGAGCGGCTGTGGAAGCAGCTCGTCGTCGGCGAACCGGCGGCCGCCCGGGCGGGCGCGAACGGTCTGATCCTCGCGATCTCGCTCGCGGTCGCCGCGGCCGTGACGATCAAGCTGCCCGCCCTGCTCGGACTGGATCCCACGGGTGCGTTCACGGTGCGCACTGCTCCCGTGCTCGTGCTGATGTACCTGGCGGCGTTCTTCCTCGTCCGCCGGCGGGCGGGGATCGGCACCATCGCCGCGGTCGCGGTGCCGTTCGTCGGCATCGCCGTCATCCTCAACGCATACCCGTTCGCGGAGGACGGGATGACGCTCCCGCTCGCCGTCATCCACTCCGTGGTCGTGCTGTGGATCGTCACGGGCATCGCCTACGTGAACGGACTGTGGCGCTCCGCCACCGCGCGGATGGACTTCGTGCGCTTCACCGGCGAGTGGGTGGTCTACCTCGCCCTCATCGCGCTCGGCGGTGGAGTGCTCGCCGCCCTCACGATCGGCGTCTTCGGCGCGATCGGCCTCGACGCGCAGCCGTTCGTCGAGAACTGGCTGATCCCCTGCGGGGTCGCCGGCGCGGTCGTGGTCGCCGCCTGGCTGGTCGAGGCGAAGCAGAGCGTCATCGAGAACATCGCGCCGGTGCTCACGAGGGTGTTCACTCCGCTGTTCACGCTGCTGCTGCTCGTGCTGATCGTCGCGGGCATCCTCCAAGGCGGGATCGCTGCGGCCTCCGACGTGGAGATGTTCGGGTCGGGCGATCTCATGGTGATCTTCGACGTCGTGCTCATCGTCGTGCTCGGGCTGCTGCTGTACTCGCTCTCGGCACGGGATCGGGATGCCGCGCCCTCCTGGTTCGACGGACTGCAGCTGGTGATGGTGCTCCTGGCGCTCGTGATCGACGTCATCGTGCTCGTCGCGATGATCAGCCGGATCGGCGAGTTCGGCGCGAGCGCGAACAAGCTCGCCTCGCTCGGGCTGAACCTCATCCTGCTCGCCAACCTGGCAGGCGCGGCCTGGCTGCACTTCCGGTTCCTGCGGCGCCGCACCCGGTATTCGACGCTCGAGCGCTGGCAGACGTCGTATATCCCGGTGTACCTCGTGTGGGCAGCGGTCGTGGTGGTGGTCTTCCCGCCGGTGTTCGGCTTCGCGTAACGGCGGCGAGTCCGGTCGCTGAGCGCAAGCCCGGTCGCTGAGCTAACCCCGGTCGCTGAGCTTGTCGAAGCGTCCGGCGGCCCTTCGACAAGCTCAGGGACCGGCCCGAAGCGTCCGGGCGGCCCTTCGACAAGCTCAGGGACCGGCTGTGCCGCCCGACCTCAGATCGCGAGGAGCCGGTCGGTGTCGCCGTAGACCTCGAGGCCGGCGCATTCGGCCGTGCCCTCGAGCAGCACCGTGCCGTCATGGTCGAGGTGCCGGAAGGCGACGCGGGCGTCGAGGGTCTCCTCGACCCGCTGGTGCATCGCCGTCCGCAGCGGGGCGTGCAGCAGCCCGCCGCGCACCCGCTCGGCGTCGAGTTCGAGCACCCCGTCCGGCCCATCGACCGTCCAGCGCACGTGGGTGTCGTCGATGATCAGCCGGCGCTCCTTCGAGCGGTTGTAGGTCGTCCACTTGTGCAGGCGCCCGCCGTGGCGGAACCCGATGATCGAGCCCCGGAACGAACCGCCGAGCCACGGGATGATGGCGACCGACGCGATGAGCGAGGCATCCGTCCCGTCGCCCGTCGCACGTGCACTGAGCCCCGTCGAAGTGTCGATGTGGTTGCTCGCGAGCCAGACGTAGCCGGCGGGGAAGGCCTTGCCCCAGTCCTTCTCGATGTATCCGCGGCCGCCGTCGAACGAGGTCGCCGCACCCTCGACCTCGAGCGTGCCGGCGAGGCCGTGGCCGAACGACACGATGCCGTGGAAGCACTCCATGAAAGGCACCAGGCCGTACCAGCCCATGATGCCGGGCTCGCGCACCGTCACCGGCCATGGCTCAAGGGGGCTCGTGTAGTCGATGCGTCCGCGCAGCTGGGGCAGGTCCAGGGTCACGCCATCCGGCGCGAAGCAGTTACCGGCGATCCGCACGTCGAACCCGTCGTCGGAGGCCACCAGCGCCTCGGCGGGGAACCGGTGATACCAGGACCGCCCGGTGAGCCCGTCGAGCACCTGCACGAACGCCTCGTCGCGGGTGCCGCCGCCGTCGTCGCCCGTCGCGAGGCCGCGGAAGACGCCCGGGATGACCGCCCAGCGCTGTGCGCGGTCCGCGCTGACGAGCTTGATGTACCAGCCTTCGAAGAAGCCGCTGCCGACGCCGCGACCGTGGAACGCCTCCGGATGCTTCACTCCCCGCAGGAAGTCGGCCGGGGTTCGCATGGGCCCACCCTAGGGCGACCTCGGGCGGACCGGTGTGGATAACCCGCGCGCAGAGGTGACGCAAGTGGCTGCATCGCCGCTGGCGGTCTCAAGTTTCTAGAGCAACACCGGTGATTGCTATCGCCATCATGGCGACTGGGTTGCGGAAGCCGTGGATCGCACGGGGGCGGATGTTCAGCAGCTTGGTCTGCGCGATCTCGTCGTTCGAGACGTCGTTGAAGTTCGTGCCGTCGAGTCATGCCGCGCGCCGAAATCGGAGCCGGGGTGGATCGACATCCGCCCAGGCGTATCTGAGCGGGAGGCGCGCAGTCAAGATGATCGGGTCGCCCTGCCCTTCCGGCGGATGCAGGACGAACTCGCCGAGTCCGGTGCGGGTGATCCGCCAGCCGCCGTGATGCAGCGCCATGTGGTGATAGCGACACAGCAGAATCCCACGGTCGACGTCGGTGCACCCGCCCTCGGCATAGGGGTCGAGATGATGTGCTTCGCAATACGAGGGCGGTCGATCGCACCCGCGCCATCGGCATCCGCCGTCGCGGATCGCGAGGGTCAGGCGCTGTTTCGCGGAGAACAGGCGCTGCTCTCGTCCTAGGTAGAGCGGATTGCCGTCCCGATCGATCGTGCACTCGATAGTGCCGACCTCGCAGGCCTGCTGTGCGATCAGCCACGCCGGCACGGCGGTCTGGTCGTCTTCGGTCAGCCCCACCGCAGCCCGGCCGTTCGCCTCCGACGCACGCGCTGCCTCCGTGACGAGCACCCGCACGCCTGCCTGCTTCGTCCCGAAGACCATCGCAGGGTCGGCGAGCGCTCCTGCGCGCATCACATCGAGGAACAGGTCATACGCAAGCTGATCGTTCGTGCGCGGATCGGCCACGAGCTCCTCGGCGCGGGACTTCTCCGTCGGATCGACGAACCGTGGGCCACCGCGCCGGGGACGGAGTGCGCTGTCGAGGATGGTCTGCAGCCACGTGCCACCCAGGTCGTCGAAGAC